>CANJQG010000006.1 GCA_947476405.1 Thiotrichales bacterium | reverse complement strand
TGCTGACCTCCTTAGGTAAATTGTTTTCGCAAACTAATTATACCACAAAGTCAGCAATTATGCCGTGTTCAGCCCTCTTTTTTTGATTATTTTTACTTTCCCTGAATTAATAAATTCGCTCACTTGCTGAATATTGCAAGAGGCTCATTAAATTAATATTTTTATATTATGCGTTAAAAAATATTAAAAGTCAAGTTTAATATTTTTATATGAATGGTTGTTCATGATCTTTTGATTGTGTCGTAGTGTTTATGGATGCCAGTAAAAAAGTGCTTGAGAAAGGTCGCCGACTGTGGTATAAAGTGCTGTCTTGTTTAACAAGATGAAAAATCCGCGTCTATCCGGAAGCAGGTTTGTAGGGTGCCCATAATGGGTTACAAGCTTGGGATAGAGGTCAGTTTAATAACCCTTGGAGTTTTATATTATGTCAAATATCACAATGCGTGAGATGTTAGAAGCGGGTGTCCATTTCGGTCACCAAAAACGGTTCTGGAATCCAAAAATGAAACAATACATTTTTGGTGAACGCCATAAAATTCATATTATTAATTTGGAGCAAACCGTTGTTTTGTATCAAGAAGCTGTGAATTTCCTTTCTAAGATTGCTTCTAAAAAAGGCAAAATTTTGTTTGTCGGTACCAAGAAAGCGGCACAGGAAGTCATTAAAGAAGAGGCAACGCGTGCGGGCATGCCTTATGTCAATCATCGCTGGTTAGGCGGGATGTTGACCAACTACAAGACCGTACGTCAATCGATTAAGCGCTTGAAAGATTTTGAAAAAATGCAGGAAGATGGCGTATTTGATCGTCTCAGCAAAAAAGAAGCATTGATGAAGCAGCGTGAAATGGAAAAATTAGAGCGTTGTTTTGGTGGAATCAAAAATATGGGCGGCTTGCCTGATGTGTTGTTTGTCGTCGATACGGGTTATGAAGATATCGCGATTGAAGAAGCACGTCGGATTGGGATTCCTGTTGTCGCGATTGTGGATAGCAATAGCAGTCCTGATCATATTGATTATGTTATTCCAGGCAATGACGATGCAATTCGTGCCATTCGTTTGTATATGAAAGGAATTGTCGATGCCGTTTTGCATGCAAAAGAATTGGCGATGACGGCAGATAAATCAAAAAGCGATTCGGAAGAAAAGTCCAGAGCAAAGGCAAAAGAACTCAAAGCGGAAATGCCTGCGGCAGAAACAGTCAAGTCTGAAACACTAGAATCCATTGCAGAAAAGCCTAAGGAAAAAGAAAAGGCTAAAACAAAAACAGCAGATAAGGAATAATTGAGAATGGCAGATATTAGCGCACAATTAGTAAAAGAGCTGAGAGAGCGAACCGGTGCTGGCATGATGGAGTGCAAAAAAGCACTCGTCGCCACAGCGGGAGACGTTGAAAAAGCAGTGGATGAGCTGCGTAAATCAGGTTTAGCAAAAGCGGATAAAAAAGCAGATCGTATCGCTGCGGAAGGCGTGGTTTATGCCGCACATAGCGATGATGGTAAAGAAGCGTTGCTGATTGAAGTCAATTGTGAAACTGATTTTGTGGCACGTGATCATAACTTCACTGACTTTGTGAGTCATGTGGCTAAGCAAGCACTCAAAGCGGGTAAAGAGATTATCTCGGAAATTGGCGATTTGGCTTCGGACGTGGGCTCTAGTATTGATGCAGCCCGCAAAGAGTTAATCACTAAAATTGGTGAAAATATTTCTTTGCGTCGCGCAGTTTATATTAAAACCGCCCATCATGTCGGTACTTATATTCATAGCGGCCGCATTGGCGTGATGGTTGAGTTAGAAGGTGGTGATGCTGCTTTGGCAAGGGATCTCGCTATGCATATTGCTGCATCCAATCCTTTGGTGATTTCGGGTGAAGATTTGCCTGCAGATGTGTTGGCAAAAGAACGTGAAATTTTTACGGCGCAAACGAAAGAAAGTGGCAAGCCTCCTGAAATCATTGAAAAAATGGTGGAAGGGCGGATTCGTAAGTATTTAGAAGAAGTCAGCTTGTTGGGTCAGTATTTTGTCAAAGATCCCAGTTTGACTGTTTCGGCTTTGCTGCAACAACGTAATGCAAAAGTCTTGCGTTTTGTTCGCTTTACGGTCGGTGAAGGGATTGAAAAACAAGAGACCGATTTTGTTGCTGAAGTCATGGCCTATGCCAACGCAAAGTAAAGGAGAGCGTGTGAAAAAACAAGCACGTGTACTTTTAAAAATCAGTGGGGAAGCTTTTTCCGATGGGGAGGCTTCCCTTTCTCCATCCCGTTTTAATGCGGTGGTGGACGAATTATTACAAGGCGTTGCGGCTGGGGTTGAAATTGCAATTGTAGTGGGCGGTGGTAATTTTCTACGGGGCGCGAGCATTGAAAATCCGTTGCTGCATCGTGTCACTGCGGATCAAATGGGGATTTTAGCGACCGTCTTAAATGGCTTGGCCTTGCGTGATGCGATTGAAGCGCGGGGTGGCGATGCTGAGTTAATGTCTGCCTTGCCGATTGAGGGCGTCGTGGATGCCTTTGATTATCGGATGGCCAGAAAAGCGTTAGCCCATAAAAAAATTGTGATTTTTGCAGGAGGAACAGGCAATCCATTTGTGACGACTGATTCTGCAGCCAGTTTGCGCGCAGTTGAAATTGGTGCAACTGTTTTGCTGAAAGCGACAAAAGTGGATGGTATTTATGATAAAGATCCGCATAAACATACAGATGCAGTGCTGTTTGAACATTTAACTTTTTCAGAAGTTTTGCAAAAAGAGTTAGCTGTAATGGATTTAGCCGCATTTTGTCAGTGTCGTGATTATCATGTCGCAATACAAATTTTTAATTTATTTAAGCCGGGAGCCTTAAGCCGTGTTTTGCTGGGGCATCAAGAGGGTACTTTGGTTGATTAGTGGGAGAAAAAAATGAGTGATCCGTTTAAAGATGCTGAACTACGTATGGTCAAAAGCCTTGAAACTTTAAAAAATGAGTTTCATAAGATTCGCACGGGTAGTGCGCACCCTTCTTTGTTGGAGCAGATTAAAGTCTCTGCCTATGGAAGTGATGTTCCGTTATCTCAAGTCGCTAATATTACAATTGGAGATTCACGAACACTCGTGATTGCACCTTGGGATAAAGGCATGGTTTCTGCAATTGAAAAATCAATTCATTCGTCTGGCCTGGGCTTAAACCCAGTAGTCGCAGGGCAGATTATGCGCGTTCCCTTGCCTCCTTTAACAGAGGAACGTCGACGTGATTTGGCAAAAGTGGTTAAGTCTGAAGCAGAGGTCTCACGTGTTGCAACTCGTAATATTCGTCGTGATATCTTGCAAGGGTTTAAAGATGCACAGAAAAATAAACTGATGACTGAAGATGAGTTGAAAAAAGCGGAAGAAAAAATTCAAAAGTTAACAGACAAAACCATTCTAGAGATTGATCGTCTAGTGGTCGAGAAAGAAAAAGACCTGATGTCGATTTAATCGAGAATAGAATGGATTCAAAAAATACGCTGCCTAAGCATGTCGCTATTATCATGGATGGAAATGGTCGTTGGGCCAAAAAACGTTTCATGCCGCGGGTAATGGGGCATCGCCAGGGTAAAAATAATGTTAAAAAACTGATTCAACATTCTAGTCAAAAAGGAGTGCAGGTTTTAACGATTTATGCGTTTAGTAGTGAAAATTGGCGTCGTCCGAGTGAGGAAGTTAGTTTTTTGATGAAATTATTTTTGGAATCACTCAAAGAAGAGTTGGCCGAGATGCATGAAACCGGCTTGAAAGTTAATTTTTTAGGGGATCTCAGTTTGCTTTCGGAGCCTTTAGAAGCATTAATGCGGGAGACAGAGGTTCTAACCCATCCAAACAAAGGTATGATTTTGAATGTGGCGGTGAATTATGGTTCGCGTTCGGAAATGCTGCGCGCTACGAAAATGCTCTGTCAGGAAGCGCGTGACGGTAAAATCAATCCAGATGATTTAACCGAAGATCTTTTTTCACAATATCTTTATACAAAAGGAATTCCAGATCCTGACTTGCTCATTCGTACCAGTGGGGAGTCCCGTATCAGTAATTTTTTATTATGGCAGTGCGCCTACACAGAACTCTATTTTACTGATACACTATTCCCAGACTTTAATCCAAATGAGTATGATAAGGCTTTAAACTGGTACGCCAGTCGTGAGCGACGTTATGGGATGATATCGGAGCAAATTTAATGCAGAAACATGGGGCTAGAATCAAGACGGGTTTAATTTTAGGGATATTGACGATTGTCATTATTTTCTTCGCGCCTAATTCTCTTTTTTTTATCATTTGCGGAATCGCTATTTCGGCTGCATTTTGGGAGTTTTTAAATCTAATCTCTGTGCGTGTTCTTTTTCATAAGATTATTTATCTCCTCTTTTTTTGGGCCTGTGCAGCCGTCATGCATCATCATGAAAATATCACTTTGAATATTGCGCTGATTTGGTGGATTATTGCGTTCGTTATGATTTTTATTCCAGTCAAGCGACTTAAGCTGTTTAAGCATAAAAGCGTACAGTTTTTTGTGGGATTGTTGATGTTGGCTCCAGCATGGATTGCATTTGTGGATATTCATCATCATAATCGTGCAATGGTTTTCTATTTGATTATGCTGGTGTGTTTTGCAGATACAGGTGCTTATTTTGTGGGATCTGCATTTGGAAAACATAAATTGTTGCCGCAAGTCAGTCCTAAAAAATCGATAGAAGGCCTGATTGCTGCTCTGATTATTGGCAATATTGCAGGCTTGTCAGTCGTGCTCTTTTTGCCTCATTTAACGGGCTTGCACTTTCTTTATTGGTTGATTTTGGGCACCGGCTTGATTTTGATTTCTGTATTGGGTGATTTATTTGAAAGTTTGTTAAAGCGTTTATATGACACCAAAGACAGCGGCAGCTTATTGCCCGGTCATGGTGGATTATTAGATCGTTTGGATAGCCTGTGTGCTGCAGCGCCCATCTATGCCCTCATTTGTCACCTGACTCATTTGATTTAAACTATGAATATTAAAAATAAAGTAAATCCCGCCCTGGCCCTTGCTGCTTTGGGTGTTGTATATGGAGATATTGGAACCAGTCCTTTGTATACCTTGCAAGCCTGTTTTTATAATATTCAAGTTAGTGAATTTAATATTCTGGGTGTTATTTCATTGATTTTTTGGGCCTTAATTTTGGTCGTCTCGACCTGTTATCTCAGTATTTTTTTGAATGCCAGTAATGATGGTGAAGGGGGGGTGTTAGCGCTTCTTTCACTGTTTAATAAAAATAAAAAGCGCTATCGGATTTTGTTTTTAGTCGGTATTTTGGGTGCAGGTTTATTGCTGAGTGATGGGATGTTAACGCCTGCTGTATCGGTTATGGGGGCGATGGAAGGCCTGAGCGTGCTTTCGCCTGCTTTTTCTATTTGGACGGTTCCTTTAACCGTGGTCATTCTCTTGATTTTATTTTCCTGTCAACGTTTTGGGACTCAAAAAATTGGGGGGACCTTTGGTCCCATTTTAGGAGTGTGGTTTTTGGTGATTGGTCTACTGGGTCTGTGGCAAATTATCCAGCATCCTATTATTTTGCTTGCCTTTAATCCTTACTATGCTTTGCATTTCTTAATTAAAAATGGGTTTCATGGTTTTTTGATTTTGGGTTGTGTTTTCCTAGCCATTACGGGCGCAGAAGCGCTTTATGCGGATCTGGGGCAATTCGGTAAATGGCCGATTCGATTGAGTTGGTTTTGCCTGGTTTTACCTTGTCTGATTTTGAGTTTCTTTGGTCAGGGCGCGCATTTACTTTATAATCCTGCGGCAGTGAGCAATCCCTTTTATTATATTGCGCCGACTTGGTTTGTGTTGCCCCTCTTGATTTTGGCTGCAATGGCGACTGTGATTGCCTCTCAGGCGATTATTTCAGCGAGTTATTCTTTGGCAAAACAGGGTATTTTATTGGGTGTGATTCCGCGATTGAAGGTGGTGCAAACTTCTGCCAAAGAAAAGGGGCAAATTTATGTGCCTAGTATTAATATATTTTTTGCAATTGGCTGTGTTTTTTTAGTCCTCTTTTTTAAAACAGCGAATGCATTGACCAGTGCTTACGGAATTGCCATCAACGTTGAAATGGTTATTATGGCGTTTTTAGTCATCTGCCTCGCTTATCAAAACTGGAAATGGTCCGTGCTTAAAATAATCAGCGTATTTGGTGTTTTTGTGATTGTTGATTTAGCCTTTTTAGCTTCGAATATTTTTAAAATTATTTCAGGGGGATGGATGCCCCTCCTGTTTGCTGTCGGCTGCTTAATGGTCATGCTGACTTGGTATAATGGCATGGCTTTGTTGCGCAGTGTGTATCTGAAAAGAATTTCCAATGTGCCGAAGTGTGATCATCCACATCATGAGGTGCTCCCGCAATTAACAGAATTGGATTCTATTTTTATTACGGCCACTTATGATCCGGAAGGCGAGTGTTTTTTCCATTATTTTGATAATATGCAATCTCATCCAAAGCGCGCAGTTTTGGTTACAGTAGAAGTGCATCCTTATCCCTTTGTTCGCAGTGAGGCGCGTTTTGTTTTGACTGAGGCGGAATTAAATATCCCACATCTTACTTTGCATTTTGGTTTTATGGAAAGATTAAATATTCCAAAATATCTTCAAGAGGTAAATGAAGCAAACATACTGCCTTTCAAGCTGGATTTAGAATGTGCCTTGTATTTTATTGAGCATATTGCACTTGCTGCTTTACCGGGTCGAGCCGCAAAACTATTTAATTGGCAGAAACATTTGTTTATTGTGATGTTTACGAATACAGTGGGAACCTTTTCAGCCCTTGAGTTTTTAAAATTGCCGAAAGAGCGTACCGTGACCATCGGAACCTATGCTGAACTTTAATCTCAGCTGCGATGATAGGGGTGATGATTGAGGATACTCACGGCGCGATAAAGTTGTTCCGCCATAATGATTTTTACGAATTGATGGGGGAAAGTCAGGGCCGAGAGTGATGCAATGTAGTTTGCGCGATCCAAGCAACTTTGATCTAAGCCATCTGCGCCGCCAATTAAAAAGCAAATGTGAGGATATTCCACCTGCCAATTTGTGAGCTTTAGTGCGAGCTGTTCTGTGCTGATTCCATGACCTTTTGGATCCAGTGCCACGCAACAATCTTGCCGGCTTATTTTTGATAGAATGGCCTTTGCTTCGAGGACTTTATTTTTTTCGGGTGTGAGTTCAATTAATTCTAATTTCCAAGGCTGCGTCAGGCGTTTTTGATATTCTTGAAAACCGTCAGAAATCCATTTTGGCATTTTGTGGCCGATGGCGATTATTTTTAGCATGGTTTATATCCGTTTTCGAATGAAAAACAAACTGGTGACACCGGTCAGGCCAATTAGGATCGACACCCAGAAAAAGAATGGCCAACCATAGTCATCTACCACCCAAGCGGCAATGGGGCCAATATAAACGCGTCCAATGGCGGTAAAGGCACTTAAAATCGCAAACTGAGTGCCTGCAAATTCTTTGACACAGAGGCTGATCACTAATGCAAGGAAGGCGGTATTTCCCATGCCGCTGAAAAAATTATCGATGAAGATTGCAATGCCTAGATGCGAGACGCTATGTGTAGTATAAAAAAGCCAGATAAAAATTAAATTAGCGCAGGCCTGTAAAATGCCGAAGCAAATCAAAGCACTAAAAAGAGGGATTCGTTTCATGCTGATGCCAGCGACGAGACTGCCCAGGATCACAGCTAGCGTTCCAAATACTTTACTGACCAGGCCTACTTCTGAGAGAGAATAATGGAGGGTGCGCAAGAGAAATACCGTGATCAGTGAGAGTGCAAAAGCATCTGTGAGTTTATAAATGACCATGATGAATAGAATCAAAAGAGCGATTCGGAGACCAAAGCGCTGTAAAAATTCACAAAGCGGATCAGTGAAAGCGCTGCGCAGCGTATGTGTAGGGACAATGGTTTCGCGGAGAGGTTCAGGAGTGAGAAAGGTTGCGATAAAGCCGATGATCATTAACGCAGCCATGCTGATATAGCTTATTTTCCAGCCATAGTATTCGGCGATAATCAATGCGCCGGCTCCTGCAATAATGGCTGCAGTGCGATAGCTGCTCATATAAAAGCTACTGGCAAGGCCGAGCTCATTCAGGCTTGGAGCTTCAGTCAAATATGCAGAAATCGCAATATCCTGAGTTGCGGAAAAAATCGCAGTACAAAAAGCAAGAAACGCAAGCCCCAGAGGATGATGGGCAGGGTTCATTTGGCTCATCAACAAAAGCGAGAGTAACAAGCCGATTTGAGAGAGGAGCATCCAGCTGCGCCGGCGGCCGATTTTAAGGGGGTCATAGCGATCGACTAGTGGGGCCCAGAAAAACTTATAGACATAGGGTTGACCCACTAAACTTAAAAATCCAATACTCATCAAGCTGATGTTGCTCTCTGTGTACCAGGCCGTGAGGGTAGAGCCTGTCAGGGCTAAAGGGAGGCCTGAGGCAAAGCCAAGCAACAGAATAATCCATATTTTTCGAGGGGGTAAAAAACGGAAAAACATGCGGGTTCCTTATGGACAATGAAAGCGACTTCCTGTATTTTAAACGAATGCGACATATTATCAAATCAATTACGATTGCCAGCTTAGGAAATCTCCTGGAGTGGTATGATTTTGGTCTGTTTGCCTCTTTTTCCTTACTTTTTTCACAATTGTTTTTTCCTCAGCAATCGGGGCACCTTGCTTTAATTGAGATTTTTGCTGTTTATGCGGTTGGCTTTTTTTGTCGTCCATTGGGGGCTATTTTATTTGGCATGATGGGGGATCGCTATGGACGGGTGAAAACCTTACGAGCTTCTATTTTTGCAATGACGCTGCCTACTATTTTAATTGCTTTTTTACCGACTTATGCCATGCTGGGGATCGGGGCACCTTTGATGCTCATGGGTTTGCGTCTTTTTCAGGGAATGAGTTTGGGAGGAGAATTTACAGGCGTGATTATTTATCTGGCAGAATCAGCGCCGCGTCAACACAGGGCCTTTTTGACGAGTTTTGCAGGAACCATTGCCAATGTGGGCTTTTTATTTTCGGGTTGCGTAGCCGCCATTTTGGTTCACTTGATGACCCCTGAACATTTTGCGCAATATGGTTGGCGTCTCGCATTTTTATTGGGTGGGGCGCTTGGGCTGATGATTTTTTATCTTCAGCGTTTTTTAAAAGAAACCCATGCTTTTTCTGCTTTGCAAGGGAAGCATGAAGTCGCGCAGGTTTCTTTTTGGGTAGTGATCAAAGCCACCTGGCCTAAAATGTTGCTGACGATCGGGCTGGTCATGCTTGGTTCTGTTTTATACTACATGAGTTTTGTCTATTTTTTTAGTTTATTGCAGAGCTTGGGCATGTCAAAATCGGTCGCCTATATTTTGCAAGCGGTCTTTTTGGGTTTGATGTTGATTTTTGTTCCCTTGGGTGGGGTGCTCTGTGATCATTGGGGGCGTCGCAAAACATTTCTGATTTTAGCGGGGGCGGTGTTTACTTTTTCACTCCCTGCTTTGTATTTACTTCTGAGTGGACATTTTATTTATATCGTGCTGGGGCTTTTGTTTTTTGTCTTGTTGAGCTCCCTTGAGCAGGGGACAACATCGATTACTGTAGTGGAACAGTTTCCTGCTGCCTTTCGATATTCGGGTCTTTCATTTAGTTATAATCTAGCGCAGGCTATTTTTGGAGGCACAGCCCCCATGCTTGCGGGTTATTTAAGCTTTATTAAGCAGAGTGCTTTGGGGCCTGCTTTTTATTTGATGGGCCTCGCGGCCGTGACATTTTTAACCGCACTGTTCTTTTTGAAAAAAAATCGGCCTACGCTGGCTTGATATTTTTGTTCATTTTTGGCATTGTAAGCAGCCTGATTGAAAGAAAGTGATCCCCTTGAAGAAAACAGATATGCCCCTTGCTAATTTGAAAGTACCACCCCATTCGGTTGAGGCGGAGCAGTCTTTTCTAGGCGGGTTGATGCTGGACAATACCGCTTGGGATCGTGTCGCGGATAAAGTCAGTAAAGAAGATTTTTATCGCCCACAGCACCAGATGATTTTTGCAGAAATGGTGAAGCTGGCGAGTGCTGGCGTTCCTTTTGATGTGGTGACTTTGTCTGATGCAATGAAGGCTCAGGGCGTGTTAGATCAGGCGGGCGGATTAGCTTATCTCGCTGAATTAGCTAAAAATACGCCGAGTGTCGCGAATTTGAATGCCTATGCCAATATTATTCGTGAGCGTTCTATTTTACGTAATCTATTGAAAGTAGCGCAGGGACTTGCGCAAAGTATTTATGAACCTGAGGGTAAAAGCAGTCAGGAATTGTTGGATGATGCAGAGCGTCAAGTTTTTGCCATCAGTGAGAATCGAGATAATGATGCGGCGCCCGAATCGGTTAAAGGCATTGCCTCTCGAGTGATTGATATTTTGGATACTCTGGCGCAAAATCAAGGTGGAATTACCGGGACTTCAACCGATTATGTGGATCTGGATCGGATCACAGCTGGATTGCAGCCCGCAGATATGGTGATTGTAGCAGGGCGGCCCTCCATGGGCAAAACCACTTTTGCGATGAATATTGCTGAAAATGTTGCGATGAATAGTCCGAAGCCTGTTTTGGTGTTTAGCATGGAAATGCCGAAAGAAGCCCTGATGTTACGGATGCTTTCGTCTTTGAGTCGCGTGGATCAGTCTGCGTTGCGTTCGGGGCAGTTGCAGGATCATGATTCCAGCAAAGTCTTTGCGACCCTAAATATGATCACAGAACGGATGAATTTATTTATTGATGATACCGCAGCTTTAACGCCAACAGATTTACGTTCCAGGGCAAGGCGCCTGGCACGTGAACATGGGGGGTTGCGCCTGATTGTGATTGATTATCTACAATTAATGCGGGTGCCTGGTTTAAGTGATAATCGGGTGAATGAGGTATCTGAAATTTCAAGAAATATCAAAGCGATTGCAAAAGAATTGCATGTTCCTGTTATTGCGTTGTCACAGCTCTCTCGAAAATGTGAGGATCGTAATGATCGGCGACCTGTGATGTCGGATATTCGTGAGTCGGGTTCCATCGAGCAAGATGCGGATTTAATTATGTTTGTTTATCGTGATGAAGTGTATCATCCTGACTCACAGGATAAAGGCGTGGCGGAAATTTTAATCCGTAAACATCGAAATGGCCCGATTGGAGATTTTAGGCTTACTTTTAAAGGTGAGCATTGTCGATTTGATAATTATTCGGCGCAAGGGGTGTATTAATGCGCGTGTGCGCCAAAATTGATGTGTGGGCATTACAAAATAATCTGCAGCAAGTTAAAAAAATGGCTCCTCAATCAAAAGTGCTGGCGATGGTCAAGGCCAATGCCTATGGTCATGGATTGCTGGAGTGTGCAGCTGTTTTGGATGCGCATTATCTGGGGGTTGCCAGTTTGGATGAAGCGCTTTTATTGCGTGAAAAGGGCATCAGCAAGCGGATTGTTTTAATGGGCGGGTTGGCTGAGGCCATCAATATGCCGTTTGTTGAAGAGCATGCCTTAGATTTAGTGGTCTATCACGAAAAGCATTTAGATTTGCTGGAACAGTATTCGGGTACTGATCGAATCAAAGTCTGGTTTAAAATTGATACGGGCATGCATCGTTTGGGATGCTCGATGTCTGAGGCAGAAGGGTTGTTGAAGCGTCTGGAAAAAATTCGTGCGGTTGAGATCGAAGCTGTGATGACACATCTGGCAGTAGCGGATATCCGCAATCATCCTCATACTTTGGCGCAATTAAGTCGATTTTCAGCCTTAACTCAACGCTGGTCTTACCCCAAAAGTGTCGTCAACTCAGCGGGATTATTGCATTATCCTGAATTTCATTTGGATGTGGTTCGACCAGGCTTGATGTTGTATGGGCTTTCGCCTTGTTCAGATCGGACTGAAAAGGAGATTGGGATTATTCCTGTGATGCAGTTTGAGGCAAAAGTATTGAATATCCTCGAGATTTCTTCTGGGGAGGGGGTGGGCTATGGATTGGATTGGATCGCAAGCCGCCCCACTAAAATTGCAGTCGTATCAGTGGGATATGGAGATGGGTATCCTCAATATCCTCATCCTGAAGCCCGGGTCAAAATAAAGGGGCATTTAACGCCGATTGTTGGGCGAGTTTCAATGGATTTTATGATGACGGATGTGACGGATTATCCAGATGTGGTTGTTAATGATTCGGTTATTTTATGGGATGCAAATCATTTGGTTTTATCACCCTATGCCTCTTTAACTCGGGTGATGGCGAGGGTGCCGCGTGTTTGCAATTTCGCCCCAAACCTGATTTAATAAGCGCTTGGTTTATCAGTGAGAGGTTTTTGTGATCGGGATTTATTTCGAGTGGGGACTGTTTGTTTTGTTGATTGCATCAGTGATCATTACCCTGGTGGATCGTTTTTTTTGTCAAGCACGCCGGAAATTCGAGCTGGAGACTCAAGCCAATCCTCCTTTTTTAGTTGATTATGCGCGTTCATTATGGCCCGTTTTTTTGATTGTATTTTTCATTCGTAGTTTTATCTTTGAGCCGTATATTGTGCCCTCTGGCTCTATGCTACCTACCATTCAGTTGGGGGACTTTATTTTTGTCAATAAATTTGCTTATGGCATTCATTTGCCATTTTTTGGAACCACATTGATTCCAACAGGTACACCGCAAACAGGGGATGTTGCTGTGTTTAAAAATCCAGTTAACCCACAAACGGATTTGATTAAAACAGTGATTGGCGTGCCGGGGGATACGATTTCCTATCTCAATAAACAATTGTTTATCAATGGGAAGGCTGTGGAAATGAATTTTATTCAAACGCTTGCTGAGCCTAATAATGCAAATTTAGGTTCGATCATGGTGCAGGAATATATGAATGATTTGGGAGGACATCTCCATCAGATTTATACGAGTCCAGCCGTTCCTGCACATAATTTTACAGGTTTAGTAGTGCCTCCTGGGGAATATTTTTGTATGGGTGATAATCGGGATAACAGTGATGATAGTCGTTTTTGGGGCTTTGTTTCGCAGAAGCAATTGATTGGTCGGGCGAGCACTATTTTCCTTAGTTATAATTCTTTGACGCATGATATTCGTTGGAATCGAATTGGGATGAAGATGCCATGAGAGCGCTCCAATTAGAAACGCTTTCTAAAGCGTTAGGTTATGTTTTTAAAGATGAGTCGCTTTTGGAGCATGCCTTGACGCATCGAAGTTTTGAGGGGCGTGCAAATAATGAACGGCTGGAGTTTTTGGGCGATGCAATTCTGAATGCAGTGATTGCGATGGCTTTGTTTCAGCGTTTTCCTGATTGTTCTGAAGGGGAGCTGACCCGCTTGCGGGCGAGTTTAGTCAAGGGAGATACCTTGGCGAAAATGGCTTTAGAAATGAATTTGGGCAATGTCATGAATCTGGGTTTGGGGGAGTTAAATACAGGTGGATTTCGCCGTCATTCAACGATCGAAGATGCGCTGGAGGCAGTGATTGGTGCGGTTTATCTGGATAGCCATTTCGAAGCCACTCAGGCGCTTTTGTTGCAATGGTTTGCTTCTCGCTTAAATTCATTGGATGTTTCGGATATTCCCAGCGATTATAAAAGCCGTTTGCAGGAGTATTTACAGTCAAAAGGATTGAGTCTGCCGCAATACGAAGTATTACGTCAGGAAGGCCCCGATCATGCGAAAACGTTTTGGATTTCGTGTAAAATTGTCGATTTAAATATTGCAGAGGAGGCTGAGGGACAGAGTAAGAAAATAGCGGAGCAACAAGCTGCATATAAAGCTTTGCTCAAAGTCCCTGCTTATGAATTCAAAAACACTTCATCTCACTGAAATCATTCCAGGCGAACGGCTGGATAAGTTTTTATCTAGTCAGATTCGAGATTTTTCACGCGTGGAAATTCAAGCTGCGATTCATGCGGGGAAGGTGCAAATTAATGCTCAATCTGTTTCGCCTAAAACAAAACTTAAGGTGGGAGATGCTGTTTCTGTTCACTTAGTCAGGCATGAAATCGGTGTGGATCAAGCTGAATCTATTCCGCTGAGAATTGTGTATGAAGATGAGGCTGTCATTGTCATTAATAAGCCGCCTGGTCTCACCGTTCATCCAGGCGCAGGTCAGAAGACAGGGACTTTAGTCAATGCCTTACTTTTTCACCGTCCTTTACAAAATACCTTGCCTCGAGCTGGAATTGTGCATCGTTTGGATAAAAATACAGCGGGTTTGATGGTGGTGGCTAAAATGGGGGAGGCGCGTTTAAACCTCATTTCACAATTGAAAGAGCATAGCGTCGAGCGTATTTATGTCGCCTTAGTGCGGGGGCATTTAATCAGCGGTAAAACGATTAATGCGCCAATTGGGCGTCATCCTGTAGATCGAGTCAGAATGGCTGTTTTAATGCATTCTCTCCATGCAAAACCGGCGGTGACTCATGTTAAAGTCCTAAAACATTTTGTGGGATATACTTTGATTGAAGCCCAATTAGAAACAGGTCGTACTCATCAGATTCGAGTCCATCTGGCGCACTTGGGTTATCCTTTGGTTGGTGATACAGTATATGGAAAGCGGGGGAATCAAAGCGCATTATTTCCTAGGCAAGCTTTGCAGGCGGAGCGCCTATCTTTCAAGCATCCGCTATCCAATGAAATCATGCATTTTAGCGTTCCCTGGGAGCAGGACTTTGTTGATTTAATTCAAAATTTGGAGGCATAGTATGCGTCAATTAAAGTGTTTGATTGTGGGAGCAGGGCCCGTTGGATTGACTTTAGCAAAAGAGCTTCATTATTTTGGCATCACCCCCAGGCTTATTGAAAAAAGCGCAGAACCTGCAAAAGAATCAAGAGCTTTAGCTTTGTGGAGTCGGACGTTGGAGCACTTAGCGCTCCGAGGTGAGATAGATGAATTTTTAGCCCAAGGTCTTAAAATGACGGCTATAGAAGCCTATTCGAATGGAATTAATTTATTCAAATTGGATTTTGGGCGTTTGGCCACCCCTTATCCTTTTGCCTTAATTGTTCCGCAATCACAAACTGAAAAAATATTGACAGCGCATTTGAAAAAATGGGGCGGCGTCATTGAGCGCGGGGTCGAATTGCGTGCTTATGAGATGACAGATCGAGGCATTGAAGTCGTGCTTTGGCATCATGATACGCAGCAGGAAGAAAAACAGTGTGTTGATTATCTCTTTGGATGTGACGGTGCGCATAGTCTCGTACGGCATAGTTTGAATCTCAATTTTCAAGGTTCACAAGAGGAAGAAACCTGGATTCTTGCAGATGTGGAGGTTAATGGCCCCTTATCCCGTAGTACGTTGAGTTCATTTTTTAGTAAAAAAGGCGCCATGGCGTTTATTCCTTTGCCGGATGGCCAGGTGCGTTTATTTACGAGTCGGGGTCGAATTGATGATCGGCCTGTATCTTTGGAGGAATTCCAAACTTATGTGGATGAAGCCTGCCCTTTTAAGTTAACCTTATCGAATCCGACTTGGATGAGCCCCTTTAAAATCAATGAGCGTGTGAGTAATCATTATCATGTTGGACGGGTTGTTTTGTTGGGAGATGCAGCGCATGTGCATAGTCCGGCAGGCGGGCAGGGCATGAATACCGGCATGCAAGACGCCATTAACCTAGCCTGGAAAGTGGCTGAGATTGAGAAAGGGGGCCGTGAAGATATTCTGCTCTCTAGTTATGCTTTGGAGCGCAGGCATGTAGGTAAAGAAGTGGTTGAGCGTGCAGCGCGCATGACCCATATGATCATGATGAAAAATAGACTTTTGATCAAATTACGTAATTTTGTTTTCCCGCGTTTAGTCAAGTTGCCAAAAATAATCAAAGCGCTGACGGAGAGTATGGCAGAAATCAGTATTTTTTATAAGCAAAGCCCCCTGGTGATTCGGCCAAAAGACCATCCGGGTTATCCTGGAACGCGTTTGTTAGAAGGTTTATTAGATGGCGTTTCTCTTTATTCCCGTTGTATTGTTCCCCAGCATACACTATTGGTATTTGGGGGGCGTGAGACAGATCATAAAGTATTGTTAAAAAATTGTCCATTTCCAGTTAATTTAGTGCCGGTTAGCAGTATTAATTTAGGCCTTTATCAGTGTTATCGGGTGCGGGTACCCACATGGATTTTAATCAGACCTGATCAATACATTGCTGCTCGTGGTGGGATTTCAGAAATGAAATCTCTCAAACAGTATTTTCGAGAAGTCACCTTGGATTTATGATGAGTGACTCCGTTGCGCGTTTACAGGCTTTAGATCCGCTGGACTCTTTTATTGTTGAGGCGCCAGCTGGGTCTGGAAAGACGGATCTCCTGGTCAAGCGCTATCTGAAATTATTGGAGACGGTAGAGCGGCCAGAAGAAATTCTGGCGATTACTTTTACGCGTAAAGCAGCGCATGAGATGCAGGAGCGGATTGCAAAAGCACAGGGTGAAGCGCATTTAAATCCAAATATTCAAGTGATGACCATCGATTCGTTTTGTCGGGTTGTGGTGAATCAAGCGCCGCTGACCAGCCCCGTTTTAACAGCTGAAATGTTGGAGGATGAAGCTGTATTGAAGCAGGCATTTCTGGCTGCATTACTGAATGTGATTGAAAAGCAGGATGAAGGTTCAGTAGCATTTTGTGCCTTATTTCAGTATTTTGATAATCAATTGTTGATGGTGACGGACCTGCTTTTTGATTTGTTGAAAAGCAGGGAGGAATGGTTGCCGATTGTTTTGGGGGCCAAGCATCATGGCAATGCATTCGCTTTGCAGGAAACCTGTGTTAAAAAGTTGCATGCTGCGGCTTGGCAGGAATGGCAAAATTTAAAGCCCGCATCTTATCGCGCATCCTTTGGAGATGAAACAAATTTGAAGGGGATTGCCGATCGCGTTTTGACTCAGAAAGATGAGGTGCGTAAATGCATCAAAGAACCGGTTCCCCTTGAATTTCTAGATTTTTTGATCAAAGTGCGACATCTGCCTGAGTGGGAGAAAAAAGAGGACTCACTGCTGCCAATTTTATTAGAAGTCTTGCCTTTGGCCGCAGCCTATTTACAGATGGTTTTGCATGAGAATCAATGGACTGATTTTCATGATATTGCTTTGTCTGCGGTGCATTTGCTTGAAACAGATCCTGAAATCATGCAGCGTATGGACACCAAAATTAAGCATATTCTGGTGGATGAGTTTCAGGATACCTCGAATTTACAGTTTCGTCTTTTGAAAGCCCTGACAACGGATTGGCAATCTCAGGATGGGCGCACTTTGTTTTTGGTGGGGGATCCAAAGCAGTCGATTTACGGCTTTAGGAATGCCAATGTGGGCTTGTTTTTGCAAGCACGTTCGGAGGGAATCGGTGCAATTAAGCTGACCCCTTTATTGCTTCGGCGTAATTTTCGGAGTGATCCAAAGATTGTTCATTTTATTAACCGGGCTGGACAGCAGATGTTTCCGCCAGAAGCTGATTCGGTTTTAGGAAAAGTTCAGTTTATGGAGAGTGAACCACAACGTGATTTTCCTGATGCTCAGGGCGTGCAACAACATTTTTTTGCAGACCCAATGCAAGAGGCAAAAAGTATTGTCAGGCATATTTCGACAATACAAAAGTCTAAATCAAACGAAAGTATTGCTATTTTGGTGCGAGCGCGAAGTCATTTTTCTGAGATTATTCTTGCGTTAAACCAAGCTAATATTCCTTATTCAATTAAAAAAGATCAACATTGGCTGAATGCACCGTTGGTTGATGATTTGATGAATCTTATTTATAGCATGCAACATTTAGGAAATCGCCTTGCATGGATGGCCTTGCTCCGCTCGCCCTTTTGTGGATTGATGAAGGCGGATCTTCTTAAAATTGCGATGCAAAGTGAGCAGCAGGTGATTTGGAAAACACTTTTATTGGAAGAATCTGAGTTGTCAGAAGAGGGGCACCAAAGAGTTCGCCATCTGCTTGCTGCGCTTTATCCCATTTTGGAAGGGACGGATCAGCATTTGCCACTTTATTTAAAGTGGCGGCAAGTTTGGGGAAGAATTGCAGGGGTGGAGATTATAAAATCACCTCAGGATGCACGTATTGTAGAAATTTTTACACGTTTTCTTTGTCTATGCAAAGCAATGCCATCGTATGCTGACTTTAAACGTCAGTTATCTGCTTTTGATCCGGGTGAGGAGGCGGGGTCCAATGCATCAGGCGTTTTATTGTTGACTATTCATCAGTCAAAGGGGCTCGAGTTTGATCACGTTTTTTTGCCGGCTTTAAATCGTCAGCCGTCTCGTTCAGATTCACCCATTCTACTATCTCACGTTTTTTATTTGAATCAACACTTTTATTTTTTATTGGCAGAGCGTGCAGGAGCCGTGGCAGAAGCATCTCCGAGTTATGCGTATTTAAAATGGCTCAATGCCCAAAAGGGTGAGCAGGAAATTTTGCGCTTGCTGTATGTTGCCATGACTCGTGCTAAGCAAAGTCTCTGGCTTTCTGCGGTGATTGAGTTGGATGCTAAGAACGAGTGGAAAACACCAGCGAAGACGTTTTTAAAATATTTGATGCCCAGTTTGAATTTGGATTTGCATTATCAAACTGCTGAGCTTGATTTGCAATTGCCGAAGCTGCAATCGATTGATCAAGGCATTTGGCGCTTAAAGCCCAAAGTATTGAGCCCTTGGAAAGCGCCTGAATGTATTGAGCCTCCCTCTATTCCTGCTCAGTCGAATTCTGAAAAAGAGCGTGCTTTGGGTGAATATATCCATCATTATTTGGAGTGTCGCGCCCGTTATCAGCAGGCGCCTTCTATTCAAGATGCAACTGCCGAGGCGTTGGTGATTATTCAGGGGCTCGAGCGCAGCCTGACCGCGCAATGGCTATTGTCTCCTCATGAAGAGGCGCATAGTGAATGGCCGCTGGTTTCAATTAATGCAAAAGGTGAGATGGTCAAAAATATTATTGATCGCAGTTTTGTTTGTGAAGGGGTTCGATATATCATCGATTACAAAGTCACTCATCCACAACAAGATGAGCGATTGGAAGTGTTTTTAGAGCGGATGAAAAAAGCGTATGGGCCCCAATTGCGCCATTATCAGGTGCTTGTTAAAAAGCTGGATGAAAAAAAATCGATCCGTCTGGGCTTGTATTTTCCGGAATTAGACCATCTCGAGTGTGTTGACAATTAGATCAGTCTATAATAAAATCAATTTGCGGTCATTTTCATCAGTGACTCTCTCTTTCCTAAAGATGAAAATGACCGTCTATTATTTTAGTTTATTTTGCGGTCATAAATGCAATCGTCGTATCAAGCATACGGTTGGAAAAACCCCATTCATTGTCATACCAGGACAGGACTTTCACTAGGTTTCCGATCACTTTGGTTTGTGTCGCATCAAAGATGGATGAGTGCGGATTATGATTAAAATCAATAGAAACCAGGGGTAAATCATTACAGGCCAAAATGCCTTTTAATTCACCTTCACTCGCGGCTTTGAGAATAGCGTTGACTTCTTCGACTGTGGTATCCCGTTTTGCAGTGAATGTTAAATCAACGACAGAAACATTAATTACAGGGACGCGCATTGCAAAACCATCAAGCTTGCCATTTAATTCAGGCATGACTAATCCCACTGCAGAGGCGGCGCCGGTTTTGGTGGGGATCATAGAGTGGGTTGCTGAACGAGCGCGACGAACATCTTCATGGTAAACGTCTGTTAATTTTTGATCGTTGGTATAGGCATGAATCGTGGTCATCAAGCCTTTTTCCAGGCCCAGTGCAGCATGAAGGGGTTTCACAAGAGGTGCAAGGCAGTTTGTGGTGCAAGATGCATTGGAGATCACTGTCATTGCGCTGGTTAAAACAGAGTCATTGACGCCGAAGACAATCGTTGCATCAACATCATGCCCACCGGGTGCAGAAATAATGACTTTTTTAGCGCCAGCTTGTAAATGTTTGGCTGCTTTTTCTTTTGTCGTAAAGAAGCCTGTACATTCATGGACGACATCGATATTCATTGCTTTCCAGGGGAGGTTGGCAGGGTCGCGCTCGGAGATCACTTTGATGCGGTCGCCATTGACAATTAAATCATTTCCATCTAACTCAACCGTTCCATTAAAAGGGCCGTGAACGGTATCATATCGTGTTAAGTGTTGCAGAATTTTAGGGTCGCCCAAATCATTAATAGCAACAATTTGAATGTGTTTATTTTTTCCGCTTTCATATAAAGCTCTCAGAATATTTTTACCAATGCGCCCATAACCGTTAATTGCAACCCGTATTGTCATGATATCTTTCCTATATGATTAATGAATTTTCTTTATTTATTATCATTGATTAATCTAAAAAGATCAAGGGTGGCGTAACGGATATTAGTCCCAATTACTTACGCTTAAAGCATCAAGCTGCAGATCTGCTAATTTCTTTTGCAGTTCCTGTTGAGAGAGCAATCCTTCTTTAGCATCAGGATATTGAATGACTGATGCGCTGTTGGCAATGCCGGCGCGGATGGCATGGGCAATGTCGCGAGTTTGATAATAAGCGCCGGTAAAGCCTGAGCCGAAGGCATCGCCTGCGCCGAGGGTATTCACGATTTTGATTTTTGGGGCTTTGTGGAAATAAAGTTTTTCAGCGGTAGCAACATGCACGCCGTCTCCGCCATTCGTGACAACCACTATTTTGGGGCCAAGGCTGAGTATTTTTTTGAAAAATTCTTTCAGGTTAAAATAGCCCATGGCGAAGCTGCCTTCTAATAAACCTTCCCCTTGTAAAACCGAAATCATTAAGGCTTGCGCTTCTTCTTGATTAAGAATCAGAATGTCAATGCCGTGCAAGCTTTCCTGGAGGGCGCTACCCCCTTTGTTCATTTGGCTAACTCCGGGGTTGACAGCCACTTTGACCTCATCTTTTTGAGCTTTGGCGACAATGGCGGGCAGATGCGAGGCTGAGCTTTTGCTAAGGGAGGTGATGTACAAAAAATCAGCTTTCTTGATCGGGTCTAAAGGTAAGTCATCGTCGAGTAAGTGGGCATTCGCGCCGCGATAGGCAAAGACTGTGCGATCGCCTTTGAGAGAGGGAACTACAAACGAAGTCGCAGTGCCTTCTTTTTCATCAAATCGAATATTGGAGAGATCTAAATCATAGCTTTGGAGTTCGCGCAGAATCCTTTCACCCGCCACATCTTTGCCCAATTTACAAAACAGATTCACATCAAAACCTTGTCGTTTGAAGGAGACTGCAGCATTGGTTGCGCCGCCTCCACTGGCAGTCTGTTGGGCAGAGACTTCGATTTTTTTGCCTTCTTCAAGCAGTAGATAGGATTGAATTTGATCGTGGCGTTGATGAATCAATGTTTCCATGTCTTCATATTGGATAATGGTGTCCAAAGTTGCGCCGCCGATCACGAGTACTTTTTTATTGGGCATGATCTTACAAATGAGTTAACTTGAAGTCATTATATCATGACTCTGGGTTTTAACGCACTGGACTAAAAAAGCGACTTTTTCTGGATGAATATCCGGCGTAATGCCATGGCCCAAGTTAAAAATATGACCGGATCCTGGCCCATACGCATGGAGTACTTTTTTGACTTCCGCTTCAATAACCGATTCATCCGCACGTAAAATAGCGGGGTCCAAATTGCCTTGTAGTGCATGCTTTTGACCCAGAATATTGCGTGCACGGCTTAAGGAAGTTTGCCAGTCTAGTCCAATGACATCTGCAGGGCTGGTATTCAATAATTCAAGCCATGCGCCGCTGCCTTTGGTAAAGAGAATAACGGGCGTTTTAGGGTGATGGGCTTTGAGTTGGGTGATGATTTCTTGCATATAATTAAATGAAAATTCGTGATAAGCAGACTCGGTCAGTGCGCCCCCCCAGCTGTCAAATAACATGACGGTATCAACGCCTGCCTCAATTTGTGCGCGTAAATACAGGGTAATCGATTGTGCGAGCGTATACAGCAGATGATGCATGAGTTTTGGGTTTTGATACAACAGGCCTTTTGCCTTTTTAAATTCTCCAGGGGCTTGACCTTCCAACATATAAGAGGCAATGGTCCAGGGGCTTCCGGCAAAGCCAATCAGAGGGACCGTGAGTTCTTTTTTCAGAAGGCGAATCGTATCCGGCACATAGCGCAGTTCAACTTCAGGATCTGGGATCGAAAGATTCATAATGTCCGCAGCGGTTTCCAGTTTTTTGCTGAAACGAGGGCCTTCGCCTTCTGCAAAAGTCAGGCCTAAATTCATCGCATCCGGAATAGTCAGAATGTCAGAGAATAAAATCGCTGCATCAAAACCAAAGCGCCGAATCGGTTGAAGCGTCACTTCACAAGCGAGTTCAGGTGTTTTACACAGCTGTAAAAAGCTGCCTGCTTTTTCACGCGCAGCGCGATACTCAGGCAAATAACGCCCAGCTTGACGCATCATCCAAATCGGCGTGCGTGGGATGGGCTTTTTGGCGATGGCTTTGAGAAATAATTCGTTCATGAGGGAAATTCTATAGGAAAAAACGGGTTCAGTCTATCCGTTTTTTTTAATTGTCAGTTTAAAATATTTATGCTTTAATTTCAGGATGCAGTGATTTTAAAGGAGCGTTATAATATGCAGGGAATGCCAGAGAAGGTTCTTCATTCTTGTCGTCGTCTTAGTTTTGCGGCTGATGCTGGGTGGCCTGATGAGGTTCATACGATTACGCCGCTTGTCGAGCGTCAGAAATATATTGCGATGAATGACATTTCTTTTATTATTGATGAGGAGGGCGAGGGGGGGAGGCCTGAATATTGCATGATTCGCTGTGAATCAGCTGAGGATGCCCGGGCCTTATTTGAACGATTTGAGCAGGTCATCAAAATTTTAAAAATACCTTGTTATGAAGAGAATTCTTTGAAACAGGAGGGTCATTGTATTATTTTGAAAGGCCTGGATGTCTCAAGATTTCTGCCTTTTTCTAAGTTTTGTAATTTCTTGAATATTAAAACGATTCAGTATGCAATTAGGCCTGCTTATTATCCGGGAATATTTCATATTACCTGTGAAACGGCAAGTGAGCTAGATGTGTTGCGGGATAGATTTCAAAAAAAAATAGCACGTTATATTAAAAAGGCTCAAAGCAATATTGCATTGCTTGAAGAATCGTCTGGCTGGCAGTGTCTTAAAGCACAGCTTGTGTTAAGGGATTGGGCTGAATGCATTGATGATCCCTCTAGATTGAACCCTTTATTTAAATGTGATGGAAATATACTGCTTTTATCTCTTTTTATAATGACTCAATTATTCCAGGAGTTTTCTTCTGGTCCGATGTGTTCAGTAAGTTATTTTATACCGGACTTAGAGGGGTCGCTGGTGAAAGCCATTGCCGCGTCTTCCTGCAAAATCAAATCCCTACCTGTAAGGAAGCTTCAAGCAACGGGGGCCTATTGTTTTGGGGCTTATCCCCTTCCGCCTTTGCACGAGCCTATCGCAGCAGCGCGAGGGGAGCCTGTTGTAGAATGATGTGGTTTATGGTTTAATGGGGGAATTCAATTTGATCTAAGGGTGAGTGATGGCTTTAATTGACGATATTATTAAGCATTGGCAGTCTTTTAAAAATCCTTTAATCAATGATATTTTGATTAATTTGGAAAAACTGGAAAAAGCGAATCCGCCTTTGGGTGAGGCTGAAATTGAATCAGTGCAGGCTTTTCTGGATCGCTTGACGACGATTGATGCTAAAAATATCGATGAAAAAGAGATGATTTATACCCTGAATCAATTGCCCGCGGCCTACATGCTGTATATCATTCATAAAATGCAGACTTTGAATAGTGATTTAGTCATTAAGCTTATTAATTATACTCAGAAATTGCGCGCGAAAGATCCTGAGATTGAAAAATTTTTTCAGCGCAATATGGTTTTTGAAAAATCGCAATTATTAGGGCGGATTTTTTCTGAAAAGCGGATGCAAGAAGTGCTGGATGCTTTGTGATGTCAGCGATTCGCTCTTTAAAAAATGGGACTCCGGCTTTAGGAAAAGGCGTTTTTGTGGATGCGTCAGCTGTTGTGTCGGGTCAGGTCACTTTGGGCGATGAGGTTTCCATTTGGCCGCAAGTTTCAATTCGCGGGGATTTATTGGCGATTAAAATTGGTGCGCGTAGTAATATTCAGGATGGTTCAGTTTTGCATACCACGCAAAAAAGCGCGCATGCACCAGAAGGCTTTCCTTTGAATTTAGGCGAGGATGTTACCATCGGCCACCATGTCATTTTGCACGGCTGCACGATTGGAAGCCGCTGCTTAATTGGCATGGGTTCGATTGTGCTTGATGGGGTTGTGATTCAGGATGACGTGTTTTTGGGGGCAGGGAGTTTGGTGCCGCCTGGTAAAATTTTGGAAAGCGGTTTTTTATGGCTCGGCAATCCAGTTAAAAAAATACGCCCACTCAGTGAAGAGGAGCGTGTTTTTTTAAGCGTGAGCGCACAAAATTATGTGCGGCTCAAGGCTCTCCATTTATAAAGTTCCGTTTTGATACCGTTCTGCCATCGCTTCTAAGCTGATCGATTTGATTTTGCTGGCATGACCTGCTGAACCAAATTGTTCAAAACGCGCTTTGCAAATAGATTTCATGGCTTCTTTTGCGACTTTGTTATAGGAGCGAGGATCAAATTCAGCTGGATTTTCACCGAAAAATCGGCGAATTGCACCTGTTGCAGCAAGGCGCAAGTCAGTATCAATGTTGATTTTGCGCACGCCGTGTTTGATCGCCTCTTGAATTTCTGACACCGGTACGCCATAAGTCTCGCTAATCTTGCCGCCGAATTCATTAATGATCTTGAGCCAGTCTTGAGGTACAGAGGAGGAGCCATGCATCACCAAATGCGTGCTGGGAATGCGGGCATGAATGGCTTTGACTTGATTGATTGCTAGGATATCGCCTGTCGGAGGGCGGGAAAATTTATATGCACCGTGACTGGTGCCCACTGCAATCGCCAAAGCATCCACTTTGGTTTGCTTGACAAAGTCAGCGGCTTCTTCAGGATCTGTCAACATTTGGCTATGATCCAAAACACAATCTGCGCCTGAGCCATCTTCTTCACCTGCTTTGCCTGTTTCAAGGGAGCCTAAGCAGCCTAATTCACCTTCAACTGAAACGCCGCAAGCATGGGCGAGTTTCGCAACTTCACGCGTGACATTGACATTGTATTCGTAGGTTGAAGGGGTTTTGGCATCGGCCATCAGCGAGCCATCCATCATCACGGAAGAGAAATTGTTTTGAATGGAGCGGAAGCAGACATCCGGTGAAGCGCCATGATCTTGATGCATCACAATCGGTAACCCAGGAAATTCTTCTGCCGCAGCTAAAATTAAATGGCGAATAAAGGTGGAGCCTGCATATTTGCGCGCGCCTGCTGAGGCTTGCAGGATGACAGGGCTGTCGACTTCAAAAGCGGCTTCCATCACCGCACGAACCTGTTCCAGATTATTCACATTAAAAGCCGGAATGCCATAAGTATGATCTGCGGCATGATCCAAAAGCTGGCGCAGAGAGATAAGTGAGGACATCGTGTTTCCTTATTTAGTAAAATGCCTGCCCATCTTAAAGCGACTGCTCTCTTTTGACAAGTAGGGGGAAAGGAATTACATTACTGAGAACTTCGTTAAAAAAGGATAGAAATTATGTTAAAAGGAAAAAAAGCCCTGCTCACCGGTGTGATGAGTGACCGTTCGATTGCCTATGGGATTGCAGAGGCCATGCATCGTGAAGGCGCAGAGTTGGCCTTTACGTATGTGAATGAACAAATGAAGGACCGGGTTGCCAAATTGGCTGCGCCTTTTAATCCCATTGCGCTGATTCCTTGTGACGTCAGTACGGATGCAGATATCGAAAAATGTTTTGAGGAATTAAGCAAAAAATGGCAAGGCTTAGATGTGTTGGTTCATTCCATTGCTTTTGCGCCGGCGGATCAATTGGATGGTGATTTTGTGGATCATATTAGTCGTGAGGGGTTTCGGATTGCGCATGATATTAGCAGTTATAGTTTGTGTGCCATGGCCAAAGCAGCGCGGCCCCTGATGAAGAACCGTAATGCTGCCATTTTGACCCTAACATATTTGGGCGGCGAGAAAGCAGTGGTTAATTATAATACCATGGGTTTGGCCAAAGCCAGTTTGGATGCAGCTGTGCGTTATAGCGCGGTGGCCTTGGGTGCAGAAGGGATTCGTGTGAATGCGATTTCAGCAGGGCCGATTCGTACTTTGGCGGCTTCGGGAATTAAAGGTTTTCGTAAAATGCTGGATTATAATGCGAAAGTGAGCCCTTTGAAACGAAATGTGACCACCGAAGAAGTGGGGAATGTCGCGGCGTTTTTGTGTTCGGATTTAGCCTCCGCGATTACGGCAGAGATTATTCATGTAGATTGTGGATTTAGTCAGGTTGCAGTGCCTCCTTTGGGCGATGAGTAAAGTTTTTATTGCAACTTGGGCGTTTTTCTGTTAAAAATAGTCGCTTGCATTTTAATGGTTAAAGGATGTGGAAAATGGATCAGATTGATAACCCCTTAAGTTTCGTACCTTATGAGCCAAAAAAGGGCGAAGAGTATATGTCTCCTGAGCAGATCGAACATTTTCGTACGATCCTGACTCATCTTTATGAATCAGTGAATCATAAAATGATTGAGGGAAAGAATCACATGAAAGAAGAGCCTGAAAATTTTTCAGACCCTGTCGACCGCGCTTCTCAAGAAGAAGAGCTAAGCTTAGAGTTGCGCGCGCAAGATCGTGAGCGCAAATTGATTCGTAAGATTCAAGAAGCCATTGAAATGTTAAAAGAAGGTGACTATGGTTTTTGTCAATCCTGTGGTGCAGAGATTGGTTTACGTCGTTTAGAAGCCCGTCCTACCGCAACCCAATGTATTGACTGTAAAACCCTAGATGAACTTAAAGAAAAACAACTTTATAGCTAAGCTATTTAAAAAGAAACCCAAATTGGAGCCGGTCATTTACGATGCCCGGGCTTCCGAGTTGTGGCCGACTAATTTTCCTTCGCATGTGCTCAAAATGATTGAGGCTTTGCAGCGTCGTGGTTATCAGGCTTATATTGTGGGCGGCGGAATTCGAGATCAATTGATGAGTCTGCATCCCAAAGATTTTGATCTGGTGACGGATGCTTTGCCGGAGCAGATCAAGAAATGTTTTGATCGAGCGATCATTATTGGTAAGCGTTTTAAGCTGGTGCATGTGTATTTTGATCGACGTGATTATATTGAAGTAGCGACGTTTCGTCAGGATCATAGTCTTGCGAAACATAAGTCAGAAGGGGCTTTGCGTCAGGGCGGCATTGTATCGCGCGATAATGTATATGGAACCATTGAAGATGATGCCTTGCGTCGCGATTTTACAGTGAATGCCTTTTATTATAATCCGGGTACGCATGAGTTGATGGATTTTAGTAATGGAATTAAAGATTTTCAAGCGCGTATCTTGCGGCTGATTGGCGAACCCGATGCCCGTTTAAAAGAGGACCCTGTGCGAATTTTGAGGGCCTTAAGGATCAGCAATAAATTAGATTTTACGATTGATGAGGCGACGTTTAAGGCGATTCCGCAGCATATTGACCTGCTTTCTAGTATTGCAGGCGGGCGTTTATTTGATGAATATCAAAAAATATTGCTCTATGGTCAGGCTGAAAAGAATTTTGACAGCTTGCAAACCATGAATATCCTTCCGATTTTATTTCCGACTTTGGTGATATCGTTAAAGGTTTCCTGGTTTTCAGAGATGGTGCGGCGCGCTTTGCGTAATACAGATGAGCGCTATTATGCCAAAAAAACCATCAATCCTGCATTTCTGATTGGCGTGTTTTTGTGGCAAGAATTGCAAGCCTGTAAAAAGAAGCTGGCCGAGACGATGAGTTATAAAAAAGCCTATCAGGATGCCGTGAAAATAACCTTGGGCGCCCAAAATAAAATTACGAGTATGCCGCGATTTATGACGGAAATGATAGAGGAAGTCTGGGCTTTGCAGCGTCAATTAGAATTACGTCGCGAAAAAAATATCCTGGGTATCGTGAATCATCCGCGTTATCGTGCAGCCTATGATTTCTTGCTCTTACGGAGTGAAGTCGGACAGGTAAAATCCACCCTTTGTCAGTGGTGGGAAAAGCTGTATTTGATGTCAACAAATGATCGTGCAGAATTTGTTGAAAAACTGCTTGACGCGAAGTAAAAAACCCTATATCATAGGCGACTTATTCGGGGTATAGCGCAGCCTGGTAGCGCGCCTGCTTTGGGAGCAGGATGTCGAGAGTTCGAATCCCTCTACCCCGACCATGAGTTCGACGCTGCGCTCGTAGCTCATTTGGATAGAGCATCGGCCTTCTAAGCCGAGGGTAGCAGGTTCGAATCCTGCCGGGCGCGCCAGTGCTTTTTTTATGGTGAATGTAGCTCAGTTGGTAGAGTCCTGGATTGTGATTCCAGTTGTCGTGGGTTCGAGCCCCATCATTCACCCCATTTTTTATCTTTAGCGTTCCTCAGTAAAAAATTCATATCTTTTTTCAATATCTTAATCAAGAGGGTTTGTTATTTTGGATTCATATCAAAGTGGAGCCCACTAAAATAGATATATTGCCACTTGCTAAAAGTCTGATTTAATTGAAATAGAGCACACTTCTTTCGGCTTGCGCCTGCTATGGATGAGCGATATACTTCGGCGACTAAAGTCATTTTAAGCGTATTTGAGGAGAACAATAATGTCAATTAAAACGGTCGATGCCCAAATGTTAAAAGGGTGGTTGGAGCAGAATGAAGCGGTTCTTGTGGATGTGCGTGAGCCTGCCGAGCATGCTTCTGAAAAAATTGAGGGGGCGCTCTTATTGCCGCTTGCTCAGGTCTGTGCGCAAGCGTTGCCTCAACACGCGGGTAAAAAATTGGTGATATATTGCCGTTCAGGGATGCGCAGTCACAATGCATGCCAGCGTTTATGCTTAGAGGATCCTTCTTTAGAGGTTTATAATTTAGAAGGCGGGATTAATGCGTGGGCAGCGGCAGGACAGAGTGTGTAGTTTGAACAAAATTTTCAATATATTTTGCTAACATATCCACTTCTAAATTAATGTGTTGACCGATTTGATAATTTTGAGCGATTGTGACTTCTTGAGTGTGTGGAATTAGCGTCAGGGTGAATTCGGTAGGGTAGACTTCTATTAAGGTGAGGCTCATGCCGTCAAAACCAATATACCCTTTTTTTATCATATATTTGCGGAGTGCCGCGGGGAAAGAAAGGGTGATCAGCAGCGCCTGGCCTTCTGGTTCAATTTTTAGGATGGTTCCCGTGGCATCAATATGCCCTTGAAGTAAGTGGCCGCCGAGGCGTTTCTGCAGGGTCATTGCGCGCTCTAGATTGACGGTGGATCCTGCTTCGAGTGTCCCGAGATTAGTCAGGCGTAAAGTTTCTGCGACGGCTTCAACCCAGAAACCTTGGCTTGTAAATTCAGTGGCAGTCAGGCAGACACCATTTACAGCAATGCTATCACCCACTTGAAGGTCTATCAATACGGTTTTGGCTTCAATAAAAAAGCGTTTTCCGAGTAAGACGGCAACAATCATTTTGATGATGCCTATCTCTTCAACAATCCCTGTAAACATGACTTTTCCTTGCTTAAATCCAGATCGCTTAATATAGCGATAGTCTAAAAAGATTGCAAGCTGTACAGTTCAATGTAATAATAGCGGCATGACTTCCTTGCAAAAAATTATTATTACGATTGTCGCCTGTGCTTTCTTTATGGAAGGCTTAGATGCGTCCATTATTAATACCGCTTTGCCTCAAATTTCTTTGAGTTTATTGACAGATCCTTTGCATTTGAAGCTGGCATTAACGGCTTATTTGCTGACGGCGGGGATCGTGATTCCTATTTCAGGTTGGATGGCGGATCGTTTTGGATGTCGAACTATTTTTTCGAGTGCCTTGCTTTTATTTTTATTGGGGTCAATTTTGTGTGGTGTGAGTCATTCAGTGCCGGAGCTGGTTATCGCGCGGGTGATTCAGGGCGCGGGAGGTGCGTTATCCTTGCCCGTTGGACGCTTGTTGTTTATGCGTCATTTTAATAAAGAGGAATTTGTGTCTGCCATGGCGACAACCGCTACCTTCGGACTTCTCGGGCCTAGTTTAGGACCTTTAATTGGCGGGGCTTTGACGACCTACCTCAGTTGGCGTGCGATTTTTTTTGTTAATATTCCGATTGGGTTGATTGGATTTTATTTTGTGTTGCGCTATGTTGAAAATGTAAAAGATCCTGAATTACATTCTTTTGATTGGTTGGGGTTTATCATCCTGGCGGGAAGTTTAGCCTTGCTTTTATTGGGCTTGGATACCTTGATTGATCCCATTGTCAGTAAAGCTGTGGTGATTTTTTGTCTCTGCTGTGGTTTTGTGGGTTTGTGGGGATATTGGTTTTATGCAAAACAGAAACATGCGCCCCTGATTTCGATTCAGCTTTTTGATCGGCTTGCCTTTCGTTTGGTGGTGTTGGGTAGTATTTTTACGCGCTTGACGATCAGTGCTTCTCCTTTTTTAGTGCCTTTATTGTTGCAGGTCGGCTTTCATTATACGGCGATGCAAGCAGGTTTAATGACTGCCTGGGGTGCATTCGGAATGCTATTGACCAAGTTTTTTGTGAGACGTCTTTTAAAATCAGTGGGGTATCGAAATTTATTGATTTATAATTCGATCTTATTGGCTGCGGTGACTTTTTCCTTGTCGCTTTTGAGTGGGCATCCTCCCGTTGTATTGATGATTATTCTGTTGTTCCTGAATGGGGTGATTTCTTCCATTCAATTTACGGGAATGAATAGTTTTGGATATATCAATATTGCACCCCGTTTGCAAAGTGCGGGCAGTAGTTTTATGAGTAGTCTGCAGCAGGTTGCCTCTGGCTTTAGCATTGCGCTGGCCGCATTGGTTTTGGAGTGTTTTTTACATTCCAGTAATATCCTGGAAACCTATTCGCCACCGAGCTTTCGCTATACCTTTATGGTGGTGGCGCTGTTTCCCCTGGTCGGGGTGGTTTTTTTTAGACGTTTGGCAAAGGATTAATTAGGCAAATCGTCTGGGCTGGGTAGGTTTAAGGATTGAGCCAAGCCTTGCAATTGTTGTTGTGACGCTTTTTCAACTTGATCAGCACAGCTATTAATGGCTGCAGCAATCAGATCTTCCACATATTGCTTATGTTCTGCGGTATTGGTTGCGATAAGGCTGGAGTCTAAAAAGACTTTCATTGCTTCATGGCGACCATTCATAATAATGCGGACTAAACCATTTCCTGATTCACCGACTACTTTCGTATTGGTTAGTGCTTCTTGGATTTCCTGCATTTTTTCTTGCATTTTTTTTGCTTGTTCCATGATTTGATTCATGTCCATGTTTGCGCCGTTCATTTTTTCTCCTTTAGGTTTTGATTGATTTGACTGAGTTTATTATACCATTAAAATTATTTTTTATGAAGCTCAAATGGGGGTCTTGATCTAGTTTTTCTTGTAATTGTGTTTGGGTGTCGAGTATCTCTTTCTGTTGTTGCACTGCAGGTGTATTCAAGGGGGTGTGCATGATAGAGATTTGTAACAAAAAAGGCGATTGGTAGTGCTCAGAAAAAGCAGTTTGCAGTCGCTCAACCAGTTTAGGATTGAGTAAACTTTGGTGTTCATGACTTAAATTTAAAAAAAGAGTCTGGCCTTCTTGTTTGTCAAAGCTCATGTTCAGAGCAAATTGTTTGGATACACCGACGAGTGGGAGTCCATTGACAATATCTTTCCAGTTATCTTCGCTAATGGCTGTCGTTTGTGGCGCTATTTTTTTTTTTACACTCGGTGTTTGAGTGGAGCTTGGGCTGATGGGTTGTTCCAGATTCAAGGGCTGAAAAGCCAGCATACGCAAGACTGTCATATTAAAGCCAATTTTGGGTTGCGGTGCAAAAGGCAGATCTTTCTTGCCCTGAAGGGCCATCTGGTAAAACAATTGGCACAGTGTCGGGGAGATTAGGCTTGCGAGGGCTTGAATGCGATCAGTCTGCCAGTCAAGGCTTTGATATTGCGGCCATTGTTGGGCGAGGCTGATTTCATAAAAAAGCTCTGCAAAAAGACTGAGTAAAATGCCGTAATCAATTGGAGTTTCTTCTGTTTTTTTGATTAATTCGAAAAAGCGTTGGGTATTGTGTTGGGCGATTGTTTCAGCCAGTTCGTAGAGTAGGTGGGTTTCGGTCATGCCAAGCATTTCTGCGGTTTTGGCTGTAATAACGCGGCCTTCGCCTTGATTGATTGCTTGATCCAGTAAGCTCAAGGCGTCACGCAAACTGCCTTCTGCAGCCTTGGCAATTAAATCGAGGGCTTCAGGTTCAAATTGAACATTCTCTGCATTCAGAATAAATTCTAGGCGTGCCTTAATCAGATGATTGGGAATGTGCTTTAAATGGAATTGCAGGCAGCGAGACAAAACCGTGACCGGTAATTTATGTGGATCTGTGGTTGCCAATAGAAACTTGACATGATCAGGGGGTTCTTCTAATGTCTTTAAAAGCGCATTAAAGCTATGTGTTGAGAGCATGTGTACTTCATCAATGAGATAGACTTTAAAGCGGCCTTTGCTGGGGGCATATTGAATATTATCTAAAATTTCACGTGTATCTTCGACCTTGGTTCGGGATGCCGCATCAATTTCAATGAGGTCGATAAAGCGGCCTTCTCGGATTTCAATGCAGGTTGGGCATTCGCCGCAAGGGCTTGCTGAAATCCCTTTTTCACAATTGAAGCATTTGGCTGTAATGCGCGCGACAGTTGTTTTTCCGACGCCGCGGGTGCCTGTAAATAAATAAGCATGATGGAGGTGCCCTTGATCCAGGCTATGCATTAATGCCGAGAGGACTTGCTCCTGGCCAACGAGTTCGTTAAAAGACTGGGGGCGCCATTTTCGCGCAAGGACTTGATAGGTCAAGATATTTCCTCATAAAAATAGGTGCTGCTTGCCAAGACCGATACCTGCATCAATGTTACCGTTGCTTCCTTCCGGATCTGGCGGGGTTGGCATCTAAGCCGCACTGGCTGACCAGCAGCAAATGCATTATCCTTGATTGTTTTTGTTTTAGCAAGAGGGAGGTTTGGATTTTGCTAATTTCGCATAATAAAAACCATCAGGGCCTTTTTCGGTAGGAAGAAACTGCGCTTCAAATTGAAGTGTCGCATCCAGGTGAGTCCTTAAAAAGTCTTGAATAACGTTCGTGTTTTCTTCTGGCAAAATCGAGCAAGTGGCGTAAAGCAAAATTCCAGTGGGCTTCAGCATGGGCCAAAGATGATTGAGCAGGGCTTTTTGCTGGACATTAAATTGGGCGATATCTGTTTTACATTTTAAAAAGCGAATGTCTGGGTGGCGTCGAATGACACCGGTTCCAGAGCAGGGTGCATCAATTAAAATGCGGTCAAAAGAGGCGGGCGGGTGATCGAGCTCAAGACTATTTGCAGCAAGAAGAGTCGCTTTTAAATAAAGGCGCTGTAAATTTTGTTCAACTTGTGTGAGGCGGCCTTTTTTGTGGTCGACGCAAGTCAGGTGAATGTCCGAAACTTCAAGCATGTGACAGGCTTTTCCCCCTGGGGCTGCACAAGCATCAAGAACGTTTTGGCCCGCCTTGAGTTCCAAAAGATACGGTGCTTTTTGTGCAGCCAAATCCTGTACTGAAAAATAGCCTTCCTGAAAATGAGGGAGGCCTTCCACTGGAATCGCCAGGGGTAGATAAAGTGCATCTGGAAATCCAGGGCAGAATTCCGCTTCAATACCTTGCTGGATCAGCTGAGCGCGGTAATCCTGGCAGGTTATTTTACGCTGATTGACGCGAATAAAAAAAGGGGGGTGCTGATTATTGGCGCTTAAAATAGTCTGCCAGTTTTCAGGATAATGGCCTTGAATAAGCTGGTGAAGCCATTCGGGATGATTATATTGAATCAGTTCAGGCGGGAGCGGGAGTGCATTTCGTTTACGATCGATTTGACGGAGAATGGCATTGACTAATTTGGCGGGAAGGCGTTCTTCCTTAGCAAGTTCAACGGTTTCAAAAATGGCGGCATGACTTGGCGTTTCCATATAGAGAAGTTGATAGGCACCGATGCTCAAAAGCAAATTGAGCTTAGGATTGGGTGTGGGTTTATCTAAAAAACTTTGAATGATAAAGTCTAGGCTGATTTTTTGTTTGAGCAAGCCAAAACAAAGTGATTTAACCCAGGAAATTTCTGCGGGTTCTAATCGGGAAAGCGTCGTTGCAAATGCACCATCCAGCGCCTGATTCTGCTGCAAAACAGCATGTAAAATCTGGAGTGCAGCCGCGCGTGGATGGGTTTTTTTTGACATTAATTGACGGTTTGATTGGCCGCATTTTGTTGCTTGCTTTGCCAGTAAAGTGCGTCAAAGTTGACAGGGCTCAAATTGAGTTCGGGGAAGCTGCCGCGGAATACCGTGCTGGCTACTACGTCGCGGGCATAGGGGAAAAGGGCATTGGGACAATAAGCCATGAGCAGCGGGTCCATTTGATCGGCAGGGATGTTTTGGAAAGCAAAAATACCGGCTTGTTTGATTTCGATAATAAAGGCTGTTTCAGATTGATTTTTAGCGGAAATAGTCATTTTTAAAATAACTTCGTAATGGGTGTCATCTAGTTTTTCAAAGCTGGTATTCATTTCCATATTGGCTTCAGGGGCCCAATCTTGGTTGAATGCAGCGGGGGAAGAGGGCGCCTCAAAAGAAAGATCTTTCAGATATACTTTTTGGATGCTAAAGCTGGGTTGATTTTGCGGTTCACTCATGATAAAGGTCCTTCTGTTGTTCGGTATAAATTAGGTTGCTATTATGCCTGATAAAATCTAAAATAGAAATATGGGAATTGGGCGAAATGAATATGCGATATTTTTTACAGTGGGTTGGTTTTTTATTCATCAGTCTTCTCGTGCAGGGGGCTTATGCTTCTGCTATTTCCGTTTATCCCTTGGAGGTGGATTTAAATCCACAGGCCCGCTATTACGATATTCAAGTCCATAATGTCGGGAATGATACGGCCTATGTTAAAATTGCGGTAGAGCGTATTAATCATCCGGGTCAGCCTGATCAAAGCCTGACGCAATTGCAAGATAACCCCTATCAAATTGGACTGATTGTCACGCCCAGTAAAGTAGTGATTCCAGTAGGTCAAACCCGTATTGTCCGTGTGCTGTATGTCGGGCAGCCTCCTGTTTCGGATGTGGTTTATCATGTCAAAATTTCTCCTGTCACGGGCCAGTTAGTGGCCCTGTATTCTGGAGCGAAACAATTGGATGCTGGGGTTCAATTGATTATTGCTTATGGGGTTTCCGTCTATGCGCGCCCACTTCATTTGAATCCCCACATCACTGCAGTGCGTTATGGAACCGCCTTGACCCTCAGCAATACGGGAAATACCTCTGTGCTGATCACCTTATGTAAACAGTGTGCGTCGGATGGCACACATTGCGAGCCGCTTCCCAGCCTTTTGAAACGCCTATTCCCGGGTTCAGTGGCGCAAATTATCTTGCAAAAAGAAGGGCCTTTAGAGTGCCAGGAAGAAGTGTTGCATGGCCAGTTTTTACCTTTTGATATTAAATAGATGGAGTGTGATCAATGAAAAAAATGAGCAGTGTGTACTGTGCGATTGGATTAGGATTAGCCTTGCAGGCGAATGGTTTGGGTGTTTCGCCCATGTTGGTTTATTTTCATGCTGGAAATAATGTTCAGGATATTACGGTTGAAAATGCAGATCAAGTCGTTGAGTATGCTTCGATTACGCCCTTGTATTTGCAAAATATGGGGCTTTCAACCGTGAAGGCAGTTCCTTTTAATGGAACCAATCCTCAAGCATTTGGTTTGATGATTACCCCGACGAAAATGGCCTTGCAGCCTCAGGCTTCACGAAAAATCAGATTGGTTAATCTCATGACAAATGTTCAAGAAGATCGCGTCTATACTTTGACGGTCACCAATATTAATCCAACTGAAAAAGTAGAGGCCCTTTCTCACGGTTCGAGTGCACAAATGAGTTTGACTTATGGTTACAAAATTCGTGTTTTTGTATTGCCGATCAATCCCTTGCCCATTATTCACGCCAAGCGAAATGGAACCAGTGTGACCATTACGAATACTGGAAACAGCTATATTTCACTGCGTTCCGGGCAGCTTTGTGATCTCAGTGGTGGAAATTGTAAGCCTTTAACCAATGGACTGGATTATCATGCGCTTTATGTCGGAAATAGCTGGACTTTCAATTTGCCCAGAGACGGTGTTGTGAAGTATAGTGGCGTATATGCTGAAACAAAAAATATGGCTGTTCAGTCTAACTAGCTTGAATAAAATCAGCTAAAATCCATTTGCTGCCACATTCACGAAACTTAATTTGGAGTCGAAGTTGATCTTTTTCACCTTCGACCGCCAGCACAATTCCTTCCCCAAATTTAGTGTGACGGACATTCATCCCAAGCTTCCAGGGACTGCTGGATTGCTGAAAAATTGGTTTGGCAGGCGTTTCAGTAAAGCGAAAGCGTTTAATCGGAGTCGTCTGCCGGACTGATTCAATGCATGATTTTGGAATTTCTACTAAAAATCGAGAAGGAGTGTGAGGCTTTGTTTCCCCATAGAGACGGCGCTGTTCTGCGTGGCTTAAATATAAGACTTTCATTGCGCGGGTCATGCCTACGTAACAGAGGCGACGCTCCTCTTCTAGTCGAATTGGGTCTTCCTGACAGGCTCTACCTGGAAAAAGTTCTTCTTCCAGACCAACTAAAAAAACAGCCGGAAACTCTAGGCCTTTGGCAGAATGAAGAGTCATTAGTTGGACCGCATTCCCCTCTAATGTTTGATCCGTACTCGATTCGAGCGTTGCATGTGTGAGAAACTCGCTCAGACTGGGCGTATGGCCTTGTTTTTCTTGGTTTTGATAAAATTCATCGATTGCATTCAGTAATTCGCGTAAATTATCGACACGTCCTTGATTTTTCTCATCGGGTTCAGCTTGATAATAAGGAATAAGGCCGCTGGCATTTAAGATTTTTTCTAATTGATGCGGGGCGGTCAGCTCTGAAATTTCTTCTCGTAAGCTGGCAATGAGGGCTTGAAATTGCGCTAGACTTAAAGCGGCACGCGTAGGTAATTGCTGTTCTTGATTTAAGATAGATAAACTTTGCCAGAGTGAGCGATTATTTTGCTTCGCTTCATCCCGAATGAATCCCAGTGTTTTTTCACCAATTCCCCGTGCAGGAAAATTGATGACGCGCTCAAAAGCCATGTCATCACTTTGATTAATCGTGAGGCGGGCGTAGGCCAATGCATTTTTAATTTCAGCGCGATCAAAAAATCGGAGGCCACCATACACTCGGTAAGGAATTTGTCGTTGTAATAAGGCTTCTTCAAGAACGCGTGATTGCGCGTTCGCGCGATAGAGAATGGCAATTTCATCGGCTTTATAATTGTTTTCTATCAAGTCTTGGATTTTTGCCACAACAAAATTGGCTTCGTCTATTTCGTTAAAAGCTTGATAGAGTTGAATGGGTATGCCTTGCTCGCCTTCACTCCAGAGTGATTTTCCGAGGCGGCTTTCGTTATTCGCAATGACGCTATTGGCGGCGTTGAGGATCGTTTGTGTGGAGCGATAATTTTGTTCCAGGCGAATCATGAGGCCGGGAAAATCTTTTTGCACTTTATGAATATTTTCAATTTTAGCGCCTCGCCAGCCATAAATGGATTGATCATCATCGCCTACGACCAAAAGCTTATTCTTCGGGCCAATGAGCTGCTTCAACCAGGCATATTGAATAGTATTGGTATCTTGAAACTCATCTACTAGAATGTGCTGAAAACGCTCTTGATATTGGGTTTTCAGAGGCTCATTATTTTGAATTAATTCAAAGCTTGCCAAAAGCAATTCAGCAAAGTCAATGACTTCATTTTTTTTGCAAAGATGTTCATATAAAGCATACATTTCTTGAAGCGTGCGGCGGTATAAATCATGTGAATTAAATTTGAGTTGATGCGAGCGGAGGCCTTGTTCTTTCTGTTGATTAATGAAATTTTGAATTTTGTCGGGAGCGTAATATTTATCATCGAGATTTTGATCTTTTAGCATCCGTTTAATCAGGCGGGATTGATCATCCGAATCCAATACTTGAAAATTTTGAGAAAGGCCGGCTTCCTGATAATGCATTCGCAGTAAGCGATGCGCAATACCATGAAATGTCCCTAGCCATAAGCCATGAGTTGGAACATTGAGTAAGGTTTCAATTCGATGTTTGATCTCACGCGCTGCTTTATTCGTAAAGGTGACGGCAAGCATGTGGTGCAGGCCAATGCCTTCGTTTTGGGCCAGCCAAGCCATCCGATGGACAAGTACGCGGGTTTTTCCGCTACCTGCACCCGCGAGAATCAGCATGTGTTCAGGCGCTGCACTGACCGCGGCTTGTTGTTCAGGATTTAGGTTGTAAAGGAGGTCGGTGTTGCTGTGCATTATTCTATCCATACAAATTCTGAGTGATACTCCAGGTGAAAAGCTAGAGACGGATGGGCATAATCACGTAAACAGATTGGCTGTTTTCAGGGTCATGGAGAAGGATGCTGCTGACATTGTTAGTGAGGGTCACTTTAATATTTTCGCACTCCAAAACGCTTAGGACTTCCATGAAATAGGTGATGTTAAAGCCAATATCAACAGCCTGTCCGACATAGGCCACTTCGATTTCATCTTCTGCTTCTTCCTGTTCTGGATTGTTAGCCATTAATTTTAAAACATTATTTTCGATGTTTAAGCGCACGCCATGATGTTTTTCGTTAGATAGAATCGCGGTGCGTTGCAGGGCTTGTTTGAACGCATCTTTCGGAACAATCATGATGTTTTTTCCGGTGCTGGGAATGACGCGATTGTAATCGGGGTAGCGACCGTCTACCAATTTAGAAGTAATAATGATATCTTTTAATGCAATCCGAATGAAATGGGCACCTAAAATTAAGGTGATGGGTTCGTCACTGACGCCTAAAATGCGTTGTAATTCTAAAATCGTTTTGCGAGGAATAATGACTTGATGAATGCCAGGATGACCTTCAATAGTTTCAGTGGTCAGCGCGAGGCGATGGCCATCTGTGGCAACCGTACGAATCATTTTTTCGCTGACTTCTAAGAGCAGGCCGTTTAAAAAATAACGCACGTCTTGCTGAGCCATTGCAAAAGCAGTTTTTCGAATCAATTGAGCCAGTATTTTTTCAGGAATTTGAATCATGGTCTGGCCTAATTGGCTTTCCATTGCGGGAAAGTTTGCAGCAGGCAATGTAGCCAGAGTGAACTTGCTTTTTCCTGATTTAATGACAATTTTATCTGCAGTTTCAGCTTTGACTTCAATCATGGATTGGTCGGGCAGATTTTTAAAAATCTCAAATAGTTTTTTGGCTGGAATCGTTGAAATGCCAGGCTCAGCTGGAGTGGTTAAGTGAACTTTAGCAATTAATTCGATTTCCAGGTCAGTTGCAGTCAGTTCGATATAATCTTGGTCAACTTTGATCAGGAGATTAGCCAAAATAGCTGAGGCTTGCTTTTTTTCAACAATATTAATGATGGCTTGTAAAGGCTTTAAGAGGGTTTCGCGGTTGACTGTAAATTTCATTTTATTCTCCTGTTAAGTCGATAAACTGCGCAGTAAATTTTGATAATCTTCTGCCATATTGCTGTTGGCTTCACGCAGGCCTTTTATAGTGCGGCAGGCATGCAGGACCGTCGTATGGTCTCGCCCTCCAAAGGCCGTTCCGATCTCCGGCAAGCTATGGCTGGTGAGTTCTTTCGCCAAAGCCATGGCGACTTGGCGAGGCCGAGCAAAAGAGCGCGTTCTTTTGATCGAGAGCAAATCAGCCAGCTTTATTTTAAAGTATTCTGCCACAGTCTTCTGGATGTTGTCGAGTGTGACCAGCTTATCTTGCAAGGATAATAAATCACGTAGCGTATCACGTACAAAATCAATGGTAATTTCGTGGCCTGTAAAGTTGGCGTTGGCCACAACACGTTTTAAAGCCCCTTCCAGTTCACGCACATTGGAGCGAATTTTTTTGGCAATGAAAAAAGCAACTTCATGGGGCAGATGAATATTCACTTCCGCGGCTTTATTAATTAAAATGGCCACGCGTGTTTCGAGGTCAGGGGGGTCAATCCCGACTGTGAGGCCCCAGCCGAATCGTGACTTTAGACGTTCTTCTAGGCCGTTAATTTCTTTGGGGTATCGATCGCAAGTCATGACGATTTGTTGATGCCCTTCCAGTAAGGCATTAAAAGTATGGAAAAATTCTTCCTGAGTGCGATCTTTTCCTGCAAAAAATTGAATGTCATCAATCAATAAAGCATCGAGTGAGCGATAATATTCCTTGAAGGTGTTAATGGAATTGCTTTGCAGCGCTTTAACCATATCTGCGACAAAACGTTCAGAATGCAAATAGAGTATTTTGGCGTCTTTTTTATGCTGACAAATTAAGTTGCCAATGGCGTGCATTAAGTGAGTTTTTCCCAGGCCGACGCCGCCATAAAAAAAGAGAGGATTATACGCTTTTCCAGGGTTTTGAGCTACTTGCAATGCAGCCGCTTTGGCTAGTTGGTTTGATTTTCCTTCAACAAAATTATCAAAGGTAAAGCGTGGATTTAAGGCGCTATTTTGAACAATCTTGCTTTTAGTTTGATGGGGAGCTGGTGCAGCAGAAGCAGGAGGTGCTGAAAAAGCGGGTTGCTGCTGATGACCGATTTTAATTTGGATGCTTTGATATTCGCTGATCAATTTCAGCGTATCTTCAATTTTTTGAAAATAATGATCGCGTACCCAATCTAAAACAAAGCGATTGGGGGCATATAACGTAAATTGGTGTTCATCTTCCGAAGCATGCAAAGGTACTAGCCATGTGGCGAAGTCCGTTGCGGGCAGGTCGTTCTGCAATAAATTTAAACAGCTTTGCCAGGTGCTCATTAAGCCTAATGAATTTTTGAAAAGAAGTTATTCTATCAAAAATTAGCAGAAATGAGAAATGGAATCACACGCTCAACGCGGCGCCTGATAGCCGCCTGGAATGCCTTTTTTGGAAAGAACAATCTGCCAGAGTTGAATATCGCGCGCATAGAAGGCGCCGGCGCTGCAGAGGAGGTAATAGTTCCACATGCGAAAAAAACGTTCGTTATATTGGTCTTTAATTTCTGGGTAGTGCTGATTGAAGCGACTATGCCAGGCCATGAGGGTTTTATAATAACAAAAGCCAAAATTATGCCAGTCTTCCATAACGAACAAGCCCTCAATATTACTCGCAATTTGTGCGATAGAGGGCAGGGCGCCATTGGGGAAAATATATTTGTTGATCCAGGGGTCCGCTTCAAATTTTGAACGATTGGCTCCGATGGTGTGAAGGAGAAAAAGACTGTCTGGATCTTTCAGGGCATTGGCAGCAACTTGCATATAATTAAGATAGTTTTTGGGGCCAACGTGTTCAAACATACCGATGGAAACGATGCGGTCAAATTTTTCATTGATTTCGCGATAATCTTGCAGGCGTAAATCAATGGGAAGGCCTTTGCAGCGTGCCATTCCAAGGGCTTGTTGTTCTTTGGAAATGGTCAGGCCGACGACTTCGACTTGATAGCGTCTTGCAGCGTATTCAGCCATTCCCCCGAATCCACAGCCGATATCCAATAAGCGCATGCCGGGTTTAAGTTGCAATTTTTGACAAATGAGTTCGAGTTTAGTGAGTTGCGCTTCTTCAAGGGTTGTGGCCTCTTTCCAATAGGCGCAGGTATAGCTCATCGTAGGATCCAGCATGCGTTGATATAAATCATTACCAATATCATAATGCTGTTCACCCACCATAAAAGCGCGCTTTTTGTTTTGAGGATTATGGAGCGCGTAGATTGTTTTTCTGAAAAATAGTTTTGTCATGACTTTGAGATCAAATTTGATTTTTTTGTCGATTTCAGCTGCAAATATTTTAGCAAAAAATTGGTCCAGTGCCGCGCAATCCCACCAGCCATCCATATAGCTTTCCCCTAAAGCAAGCGATCCCTCACGTAAAATGCGTTTGTAAAAAAGTTCATTATGAATTTGGAGGTCATAAGGTTTGGGGCCATTAATTTCAATATCAGTATATTTAAGTAAATCAAGAATGAGCGATTTTGCAGGATTGGGCTTAATCATGATGATCCGTTCTCTGGTTTTTACATAAATTCAGATGATATAATAAGGGTGATTTTTTTTCAAGTGAGGCTATTTTGGCACATTCATCGTTGATAACGGAAGGGTCCCATCCTAAAACGACAGCGCTTTCCCATCTCGCGCAAGCGGATCTATTGCAGGCTTATGCGCTATTAGCTGAGCTGGATCATACTGCTTTGGATCGGGTGAGTGAGCAGGCTGAAAAAATAAAACAATTGCAGGCTGCCTGTTTTCATGTGATGGATCGAGGGGGGCGAGTCATGCTCGTAGGCTGTGGTGCCAGTGGGCGGATTGCGGCGCAGATTGAACATGACTGGCGTTTTACTCAGCCAAATCAGGATGCATTAATTTCAGTTCTGGCGGGTGGAGATATCAGTTTAATTGAGTCTGTTGAAGCTTGCGAAGATCGTCCTGAATATGCTGTGGCGCAGCTTGAAGCACTTGCCCTTTCTGCGGCAGATATCGTGATTGCCTTAAGTGCCGGAGGGGAATCTCCCTTTATTTTAGGTGCACTCAGATATGCGCAAACGATCACGCAGGCTGAGCCGTGGTTTTTATATTGCAATCCAGATGCGCTTTTGCTGGAGCGTCATGCAGAGCATCCCGTGGGTCAGGCTGGATTTGCTTTGCTGAATTTGACGGTAGGGCCGATGGCCTTGATGGGCAGTACTCGGATGCAGGCCACCACTGCTTTGACTTTTGCGCTTATGGAGGCTTTATTTCCTCTTGGATTTGATGGAAAGCGTTGGCGCGCTTTTTATGAAAAGCTGGATTGGTCGCTCTTTCTGCCTTTGACTGAGTGGGAGGCCGCCTGCCATCAGCGACAGGAAGCTGTGGTATATGAGGTTGAGGCTGCTTTGGCCATGCCTGTTTTGGCTGATATGACAGAGCGTTCCCCCACTTTTAATTTGCCCGCTTTTCCAAATCAGCAGGATGCTGCGCCGATTTTGTTTCAGTATGTCCTTTTGTCAGATGTGGTTGGGGGGCAGCAGTTTGCCTGGGAGGCTTTATTGTCTCGGCCTGTTCGTGCTTTTTCAAATCGAATTTACGGTTTTGATTTAAGCATGGATGCTTTGGATTTTTTAAAAAAAATTCAGCCTAAGATTCAAATGCTCCGAATTATACAGAAAACATCATTTCTGGAAATGTCTTTTTCAGGTCAAAAGATAGCGCTGGATCTGCCTGATTTAAGCCTTTTGGAGATTGCGTTTTTGCTGCGCTTAATTTGTGTCAATCATTCTACTTTGATGATGGGGCGCTTGGGTTATTATCATGGCAATTTAATGACAAATCTTAAGCCATCTAATGCGAAGCTGGTGGATCGGGCGATTCGCTTTGTCCTCTTTTTATATGAACAGGAAGCGGGCGTTGTCTTGGATTATAATGTGGTTGCCAAAAAATTAAGTGAAATTTTGCCTGGTTTAAAGCCTCAGGAATCAATCGTGTTTCGCTTATTATCGGAGATCAAGACTGCGTAGCAAGCGGTGAAACCACATAGCCAGCTGAACTCAATGTTTTGGCTGTGCTGGTGTTGATCAGTAAAACCTGCCATTTTCCAGTGCAGCTTGTCTGTTGGTGAGTCACCGTGCGGTAGGACCAGGAGACATCATGCTGGGTATTATTGCCGCGTGCGATATTAAAGATTGAGCTTTGGCAGAAGCCTTTGGGTGCAAGCCATTTAACTTCAAGTTGATCCGATGATTTCGGGTCCCAATTCACAACCGTAGTGGCGACTAATACATCATCCTTGGGGGCCAAAGTAATTTGACCTGAGGTTTGTGAGAGATATCCCGTTGCTGCAAAAGTGCTGGTCATGGCAAAAAGCAATGCACTGCTGGATAGTAAGCGAAGCGTATTCGGTTTCATCGATTATTCCTTTCAATTCAGAAGGGAGCATTATTGATAATTTTGCTCCCAAAAGCAAGATTATTGCATCATTTTTTTCAGTTTTGGGATAAAGATCGCCATAATGACTGCGATAATCAGGGAGCCAAAACCGATTTTTTCGAATACGCTGGCATAAAGATTAAGGGAGTAAACGCCCGGTGCGATATTGCTGGGGACATTCGTCAAGCCAGCAATCATGCCACCCAAAATAATGCCGCTTGCGGAGCCCATAAACCATGCGCCCATGATAAAGCCCATTAGTCGTTGGGGGACTAAATGTGCGACCATGGCTAGACCTAAGCCACTCACCAATAGTTCGCCTGTGCTTTGTAGGAAGTAGCTGAAAATGATCCACCAGGAGGAGACAATCCCTTGCGCGTTTCCAAAGTATCGGCTCAGCGCGAGAACAAGAAAAGAAAGCGAGCAAAGGGTGATTCCCAATGTAAATTTGCTTGGCATGCTCAAGTCTTTATTTTTAGCACCCAGTTTGGTATATCCCCAGGCTAAAATAGGGCTCATGATAAAAATCCAGAAGGGGTTTAAGGCCTGAAATGAAAGCGGGTTCACGGCAAAGCCCATAATGGAGTGTTGAACATTATTGATCGCATAAAAATTAAGAGAGGTCGGCATCTGTTGATAGAGAATAAAGAAGATCATCCCCTGAATAATCAAGATTAATGCAGCAATCAGTTTGCCACGTAATTCAGGTTCTGAGCGACCAATTTCAGCGAAGAAAAGATAGAGAATGCTGACGGCCATCAGGATCAGTACAATGTGTGCAATGATCAGGTGACGTAAAACATAACTGGCCACGCCTGCAACAACCAGTCCGCCGACAATAATGACCAAAAGTGTTTTAAATCGAAGGGGTTGTTTTCCGGGTTCAGAGTCAATGTTTTTCACGGTTTTATAGAAGTAAAAATAGTTTGCAATCCCAACCAGTAAGCCCGCGGCGCAAATCGAAAAGCCAACTTGCCAATTGGTATAGCTTACAATGACGGGAACCAGCAGCATACTAAATAAGGAGCCGATATTGATGGCCATATAATAAAGTGTAAACGCACCGTCCAAACGCGGGTCGTTTTCGCTATAGCATTTAGAAAGTAAGCTGGAGGGATTCGCTTTAAAAAATCCATTTCCAACCACAATCATGCCCATTCCAAAATACATTGAATTAGGATTCGGAAAGCCCAGAATCGCATAGCCCAGTGCGAGAAAAATAGCACCCAATAAAATAGTCCGTTTAGTGCCCAGAATGTTATCGCCAATATATCCACCGATCGCGATGACACTATAGATCAGGGCTGTGAAAGCACTGTAGGTATTAAAGGATTCCGCATCACTAAAGCCCATTTGTTTGACAAGATACAAGACCATAATGGCCTGCATGCCATAGAAGCCGAATCGCTCCCACATTTCGATAAAGAAAATCATATAAAAAGGTTTGGGCTGTTTAAATAACACGGTGGCGCTCCTTAAAATAATGGGTGAATATAAAACGATATTCCTGAATTATATAGGGTTTTGCAGAGAAGTAAAAGGCGTGATTGCAAATAATTTTAAGATTATAATGTGAAAAATAGTTTTTGTAAAGCATTTAATTCCACTTTATTTTTGAACCACTGCCAGTTATCATTTTTAATTTGTTGAATTTGCTTGATCTTTAGCTTTAGCTCTAGAAAAAGTGGTTTTAATTCAAGTTTATAGTTCGGTCTCTCATTTAATGATGTGGAAAAATAATTTTCAAATAGTGGCGTCAACGTGTTTAATTCGCGCCCCTGTAAAATAGGCTGTGGATCAATTTGATATTGACGAAAATCTTCTAGCGAAAAATAGAGATGTTGTTTTTGTAAAAAATGTCGAAACTGGATGAGATGCCGGAGTATTTCAGCGCGCATGCCCAGATCGTGGTGCAGCAGCGGGTCTTTTGTTTGCCCCAATATCTGCGCTTTTAAATCAAATTGAATTCCGCCTAGATGCTGATAATGTTTGAAAAGTTCAGCGCGGGTTTCAAAAATATGGGTTTTCAAGCTTAAAAGATTAGCCTCAATTAAGGCCAGAAGGGCTGTTTTAGATAGCCGTTCGCGCTCAGGAATCAGCGCCGTTAAGAGCGGGTGCGCGGCCTTGTTTTCAAAAAAGCGTATGATTTCATCCTGCCACCACCAGAGTTTTTGTTCTGCCACCTGGGGTTCTCTGTAATGCTCGCTGATTTGGTTGAGCTCAGCGCAGAAGGCATGCAGGGCCTGATAGGCTTCCCTCTTTTTAAAAGGCACCTTGCGCAATACGTAATAAATGTCACTGCCGCGAGGGCTGTATGTGCTCAAAATCATGAATTTTCAGTTTGAAGTTTCAGTCATTATAACAAAATAAACCCCTTTGATCAAACATAAGATTTAAATTTAATTTAAAATATATAAAAAATTGTTGACATTAATTATTAATATGATGTACTATTGGCCCCGTTAAATTTATCAAAATAACTATAAAGGGGTGTGAATGATGTGGAGCCTGTCAAAAGCTTTGGAGGAAATAGGAATAAATCTAGGCGATCCAACTGGGGTGTATTCGAATGCTATGGAGGAAGTTAAAGCCTGTATGGATTTATTGGCGGCAAAAAATGATCAATTGATTCCTCTGCTAAGTAATTTTACACAGTGGTTTTCTGCTAATCAGATCATGCCAAGACTTGGGGTTTCATTTCTTAAGGAGATTTTTATATGTTTTGATCATAAATATCCTAATTATACACTGGGAGCTTTATCGACTGCGGATGCAGAACTGCGTGGATCATTTAATCCAGGTCCAGCAGATGTAGCAGGTCAAAATTTTAAAAAATTGATTGATCTCGTTTCCTTAGCAATGTATCAATGCGATCAGCGTGTTCATCTCGCTTATCACATTCCACCCCATGCTTACGAAATGATGCATGATGTCGCGTACCTTGCTCAAAAAAGCCGTATGCCCCAGGCGTTTTCCTTGATTTTATCTTTATGCGGCCTATTCCATGATGCGATTTTTTTGCGCAACCGTGTTCAGGATGAGCAACAGAGCGCTGCATTGCTTCTATCTGTTCTGGAGCCTTTTTTGGATACTTTGAATTCAGAGGAGGCTGCTTTATTTTCTGCGTTTGTTAAGACCATGATTGTCGCCGGGACGCTGCCTATTTTTCTTAACAATAAATCAGGTCAAATGCAGATGCAGCCTTTCTGGGAAATATATGAGCTACTATATCCTACAGATGCTAAGGGCTTAATAACAGTTTTGACTGGTTGCCAGTCGATGGGGCATGCGGATGTGCAGCGCAGCCTTACAGTTGAGTTAATTAAGGATTTTCCGAAATCAGATTGTTCCGGTGTGAATTTTAGCGCATTGAATCCAATTGTAAAATCTTTTTGTGGTGGCTTGACTGGGCTTGTTGTAAGCAAGGCTGATTGCACTTCACTGGCAATGATAAAATTAGGTCAAAGCATCCGTACCTTTTCAGAGTTAAAAGATTCCGGCCAAGTCTGTGAGCCATTAGCGGACTTCAAGCTTAAGATGAGACATTATTTACGTGGCGGAGATTGGGTTGAATTTTCGCCAGAGGAACTTGTAAATATTTCTAATGCACTGATTTGCGAAGTTAATTTTGCTAAAATGAATCGCCTGGCCTTTGCTGAAGGTGATGTTGTTGGGGCACCAGTTGCTGCTCCATCTCGTCGTGCATCTGTAGTGGGGACTCCCATATTTTCCTGTATTACAGAATCCTGGGATTGGCACAAAGATCTTTTTAGCCAGATTCAAAATGCGCTTTTATCAAACTCTGAAGCTGCTGCTGGAGCAGGAGGAGAGGGTGTAGCTCCCAATCAATTGTTGCGTGATCTTTTAGATAATGCGAAAGCACAGCAGGGCGCACAGGTTGATTTCTCCAAAGTGGTTGATCGCACTTTGCGTCTTGTTCAATCTGAGGCAGTAGATGCTGCTGCTGGTGCTGGTGCGGGCAGTGGTTGCGGCACAGGTACTGGTTTAAGTCTTCAATTAGAAGCTTCAGCACCGGTAGCAGCTTCACCAGCGGTAGCAGCTTCAGCACCGGTAGCAGCTTCACCAGCGGTAGCAGCTTCAGCTAGTCCTGACGCTTTCTTTACTGCTTTCAGCGGTAGTTCTGGGGCTGCTGGGGGGGCCGTACCTCAAGCTGAAGGTAGGTTTTCTTGTTTTGCTGTTGTACACCGCGTTTTTTGTGGGTGCTTTTTGGGTGGGGATAAAGTGGTCCCTTTTGATCATAGTGCATCAGGCCCATCTAGTTGATAAGCCGATCCAAAAACAAGTCAGCTAGATTTTGGCCACAGGCGTTTGAGATTTCTCTCAGACAGCCGGGGCTGGTCAGGTTGATTTCGGTCATGTAGTCACCGATGACATCAAGGCCGGCAAAGAGAATGCCCTTTTCTTTTAGGAATGGGCTGATTTGTTGGCAGATCCAGCGGTCTTGATGCGTGAGGTCCTGTGCTTGAAAGAGGCCGCCTGAGGACAGGTTGCCTCGGCTCTCTCCGTTTCGGGGAATGCGTGCGAGGGCGAGAGGCGCAGGCTCGCCATCAATCAGGATAATGCGCTTGTCACCTTCTCGAACTTCAGGTAGATAGCGCTGCGCCATGATATGTCGTTTGCCGTGCTGGGTCAGATTTTCAACCATCACGCTAAAGTTGGTATCGCCTGGTTTGAGGTAAAAAATATTGCGCCCACCCAGGCCATCCAAGGGTTTTAAAATAATTTCGCCTTGTTCCAGCCAGAAAGCGTGCAAATCAGCGCGGTGACAGGAAACAATGGTCGGGACAATGCATTGGGGAAAGTTAAAAATGACCAGCTTTTCATTACAGTCGCGAATGGCAGAGGGGGAATTGGCAACCTTTACGCCTTGCTTTTCGGCGCGTTCTAGCAAATAAGTTAAAAAAACATAGTCAATGTCAAACGGAGGGTCTTTGCGAATCACAATCGCATCAACTGTGCTTAGATTTTTTTTAGTTTTTTTGCCCATTTGATACCAGTCTGGTTTTTGCGTGATATCACAGGATAATACTTCGGTCATGTGGGCAGAGGCCTCGCCTTGTTCCAGCATTAAATCTTGCGATTCAAAGACAAAAACCTGGAGGCCTCGTTTTAAAGCGGCTTCAATGATCATGAGGCTGCTATCGCGATAGATCACCAGTTTTTCAAAAGGGTCCATTAAAAGGGCTAGTGTTTTCATGTATGCTCCTATACAAATTGTCCGCAACAAAATCCGGATGACCAAGCCCATTGGAAATTAAAACCGCCTAAATGTCCAGTCACGTCTAGCACTTCACCGATAAAATACAGGCCGGGGATTTTTTTGGACTCGAAGGTTTTGGAGGAAATTTCATCGGTGTCAACGCCGCCCAAAGTGACTTCTGCTGTGCGATAGCCCTCTGTTCCATTGGGTTTGATCTTAAAATGCTGGAGCGTATGCGCCATTTCTATATATTCTTTTTCGTTGAATTGATTGATTGGTTTATTGGGAAGCATGTGTTCGCAAAGTAATTGAGCCAGGCGGCTGGGTAATAAGCCTGCTAAAATCGTTTTGAGTTCCGTTTTTGGGCGTGCGAGCCTGTTTTCCTTCAGGATATGGGGAAGGTCTAAGTCGGGTAGAAGATTGATTTCAAGGGTATCTCCAGGTTGCCAATAGGAGGAGATTTGCAAAATCGCAGGGCCGCTTAAGCCACGATGCGTAAAGAGCATGGCTTCTTTAAAGCTCTGGCCGCGACAGGTGGCAATGACATCGAGGGAAACCCCTGATAAAGGCGCAAAGCGATCTAGATCTGGCTTGTGTAAAGTCAGTGGGACCAGTGCGGCACGAACGGGTAAAACACGCAAGCCGAATTGTTCTGCAATTTGGTAACCAAAAGGGCTCGCGCCCATACTGGGAAAGGACGGTCCGCCACAGGCTATGACTAAAGCGGGCGCGCGAAATATTCCCTGGCTGGTTTCTATGATAAAAGAATCTGTTTTCTGAATGCGCGTGATGGGGGTTTGAAGCTTAATCTCAACGCACCCCAATCCACATTCTTTTAATAAAAGATCAAGAATCTGTTTGGCAGAATCATCGCAAAAAAGCTGATTGGGTGCTTTTTCGTGATAAGCAATCTGATATTTTTTCACAAGATTTTCAAAATCAAGCGGGGTGTAGCGCTTTAAGGCGGAGATGCAGAAAAAGGGATTATCAGAGAGATATTGTGCGGGGCTGGCCATGCGATGCGTAAAATTGCAGCGTCCGCCCCCCGAGAGCAGGATTTTTTTGCCTACTTTATTTGCATGATCGACGATCAAAACACGACGTCCACGTTGCCCGGCTGTCGCTCCGCAGAGCAGTCCTGCAGCGCCCGCACCGATAATGATGACGTCTAAATCTTGTATTGCAGATTTTCCTATTGTTTTTTCTGAAAGCATGGTATGATGTCCCTGTTAGTGCCCAAATGGTTTGGGACATTGACGAATATTATAACTTAAAAGTGAGAAAATAAAATGGCTACAGGTACCGTAAAATTTTTTAATAATGATAAAGCGTTTGGTTTTATCACCCCAGATGATGGCAGCAAAGACGTGTTTGTTCACAAGAACGGCATCAAAAGCGGCAATCTTCGTGAAGGCAGCAAAGTGAGTTTCGATACCGAATCTTCACCTAAAGGCTTGAATGCAATTGATGTAGTTGTGACAGATTAGTTTTTTCACATTCTTATTCATTAAAAGGCCACGCTAGTCGTGGTTTTTTACTTTCTGTGTTTCCAAAAAAATGAGAGATTATGACTTTTAAAGCATTAGGGGTGATCGAACCGATCCTCCGCGCCCTCGATCAAAAGGGTTATACCCAGCCCTCCCCGATTCAACAACAGGCTATTCCGGCTGTTTTATCTGGCCGTGATGTCATGGCTGCAGCCCAAACGGGTACTGGTAAAACAGGGGCTTTTTTAGTGCCGATTTTGCAAAAATTAGCGGCCAGTCGCAATCCCGTTCAGTCCAATTCTGTGAAAGTATTAGTGCTGACCCCGACGCGTGAATTAGCCGCACAGGTGCATGAAAGTGCCCATTTTTATGGTCAGCATCTCAAGCTTCGTTATGAAGTGGTTTTCGGGGGAGTCAAAATTAATCCTCAAATGATGCGTCTGCGCGCGGGGGTTGATATTCTGGTTGCGACTCCGGGTCGCCTCCTGGATTTAGTCGGCCAAAATGCGATTAAACTCAATCAGGTGGAAGTCTTGATTCTGGATGAAGCGGATCGTATGCTGGATATGGGTTTTATTCATGATATCAAAAAAATCATGAAACTTCTGCCACAAAAACGCCAAAATTTAATGTTTTCTGCGACTTTTTCGCCGGATATTCGCGCGCTGACCAAAGGGATTTTGACGCAACCGATTGAGATTGATGTGAGCCCGCCGAATTCAACTGTTGATAAAATTAAACAAGTGGTCTATACCGTTGAGAAGGGCCATAAAGTGCCGCTTTTGTGTAAGCTGATTCAGGATCAAACCTGGACTCAGGTGCTGGTGTTTTCACGGACCAAGCATGGCGCCAATAAAATTGTAGAAAAATTGGAAGCTGCAGGCATTACGGCATTGGCGATTCACGGTAATAAAAGTCAGCCTGCGCGAACCAAAGCCTTGGCGCATTTCAAGCAAAATCTCATTACGGTATTGGTTGCAACCGATATTGCTGCGCGCGGCTTAGATATTGCAGAATTGCCGCATGTCGTCAATTTTGATCTGCCCAATGTGCCTGAAGATTATGTTCATCGCATTGGCCGGACGGGTCGCGCGGGACGTAATGGCGAGGCTTGCTCTCTGGTGAGTCCAGAGGAAAAAGGCCTCTTGCGGGATATTCAAAAGCTGATTAAGATAGAAATTCCTGTGATTCCCAATGCGGGTTATGCAGATTTGGGACCTTTGCCGATTGTCAAAGCAGAAGTGCCGTATCAGCGCCCACCACAACAGAGAAACAGGACTCAGACGAGACGGTGAATCCAACCCTTCCCATTGCAGCTCATTTTGACGAGATTGAACAATTACTTGCTCAGCATCAAGTCATTTTGGTCGCTGGGGAGACGGGCTCCGGAAAGTCCACGCAATTGCCGCAGCTGTGTCTGCATTTAGGCTATGCACGCGAGGGCCTGATTGGTCATACTCAGCCGCGACGGATTGCAGCCAAGTCCATTGCCAGCCGTATTGCAGAAGAGCTTAAAGTCAGCTTAGGTTCTACGGTTGGTTATCAAGTCCGCTTTAACGAATCTTGTTCCCCCTCGACGCAAATTAAAGTCATGACCGATGGCATTCTGCTGGCTGAAATCGGGCATGATCCGCTGCTAAAGCGCTACAGCCTCTTGATTATTGATGAGGCGCATGAGCGCTCTTTGAACATTGATTTTTTGCTGGGATTTTTGAAAAAAATGTTACCCAGGCGGCCTGATCTCAAAGTGATTATTACCTCTGCAACTCTTGAACATGAAAGACTGGCAGCTTATTTTAATGCGCCTTTAATCACTGTGGAGGGTCGCAGCCATCCTATTGAAATTCGGTATCGACCTGAGGCGAGCCTGATGAGTGCGTTGATTGATCTGCATCAACGTGCGCGCGGCGATGTGCTAGTGTTTCTGCCCACGGAGCGGGATATTCGGGAGTATCGTAAAAAATTAGTGGAGCGATTTCCTCGGCATGAAATTCTAGCGCTCTATGCCCGATTGCCGTTATCTGCTCAGCAAAAAGTATTTCATCCGGGAAACAGTGCGCGTATTATTCTGGCCACCAACGTGGCTGAAACCTCGCTCACCGTACCGCGGGTTTTGCATGTGATTGATTCCGGTCAGGCGCGGGTGAGCCGTTTTAACAGCAAGCTGAAAATTCAGCGCTTACCCATAGAGCCGATTTCCCAGGCAAATGCCAAACAGCGTGCGGGTAGGGCAGGGCGGGTTGCGCCCGGGATTTGTATTCGTTTGTATGAAGAAGCGGATTTATTAAATCGCCCCGCTTATCTGGAACCTGAAATTCTCCGCACCAATTTAAGTGCGGTGATTTTGCAGATGATGCAATTGCGTCTGGGCAGTTTGGAGGACTTTGATTTATTAGACCCCCCTCCGCGGGCCTTGATTCATGAAGGGTATGCTGAACTTTTCGAATTGCAGGCTATTGATGCACAGAAAAAATTAACGTCTTTAGGGCGTCAAATCAGCCGTTTTAGTCTTGATCCCCGTTTAGCGCGCATGCTGTGTGAAGCGCATCAAAATCGCACCCTGGCTGAAGTGGCGGTGATCGTCAGCAATTTGAGTACACAGGATCCGCGTGAATATCCTGAGGAGCAACTCAGCAAAGCCAAAGCCCTGCATCAACGTTATGCGCATCCAGACTCTGAGTTTTTGACGATTTTAAAATTATGGCAAACCGTGATGGCTGAAACAGAGGGCTTATCCAAAAATAAATTTCGTGCCTATTGTGAGGCGCATTTTCTCTCCCCCCTGCGTATGCAGGAATGGCAGTCCGTTTTGCATGAGATTCATGTTCAGTTTAAAATCCTAAATTGGTCCTGGAGTCCCCTCAGTGAAACGCCTTCAAGCATTTTAATTCATCAGGCTTTGCTGACGGGCTGCCTGCATTTTGTCGCTGAGTATGATAAAGAAAAACAATGCTATCGGGGTGCGCATCAAAAATTGCTTAAAATTTTCCCCGGTTCGGCCCTGGCGCAGAAAAAATTTAAATGGATGATGGCCGAAAGTCTCATGGAAACAAAGCACACCTATGCGCGGATTGTGGCCCGCATTGAGGTTTCCTGGCTGGAGCCTCTGTGTAAGCATCTGGTCAAGTATCAATACAGTGAGCCCTATTACGATATTCAAAATGATGCGGTCATGACGTATCAAAGTGTCTTGCTGTATGGTCTTATGATTGTGAGTCGCCGTAAAATGCAATTCAGTCATAAAAACCCAATCTTAGCGCGCGAAGTATTTATTCGGGACGCCTTGGTCGATCGCGAAAAATCACAGGCCGGCTATTTAAAATTACTCCAGGCGGAAGCCAAATTACGCCGTTTGGGCATTGCGCCCAGTGATGAAGAGTATCAGGCTTTTTTTGAATTGCATTTGCCGATGGACGTGGTGAGTTTTAAAACGCTTAAATCTCTTCCCCTATTTGATCCGGAGTCCTATCTTGCCCCTTTTAAAAAGGCTTTGTTAGATTATCCAGATGAAATCGAAGTGAATGGACAGGCTTTAAAATTAAAGTATGTATTTGATTGGGATCATGATCAGGATGGCGTGTGTTTGGAGGTGCCGCTTCTGGCGCTTTCGAATTTGCCGAATCTGCCTTATAAAATCAAAGTCATGAATGCGGAGGGGCAATGCCTGGCCTTGTCTTCGGATCTGGCTGCTTTAAAAGAGCAGTTCAAAATGGAGCTAACCGCCTTGCTCAAACAAGTGCCCAATATTTTGCCTCAAGGCGATTTTCAATCTTGGGATTTTGCAGATTTTCCGGCTCAAATGGATTGGCAAATTCAGGGTAAAACCGTTCGGGTTTATCCAGCTTTAAAATGTAATGAGCAGGGTGTTTGTATTGAGGCCTTCCCCGATGCAGAGTCCGCAGCGCTTCATCATGAAGAAGGCGTTTTATATTTGCTGGAGCAGGCGCTTTCTAAGGAATTGCGAGCCCTGCGGCAAGATCCTTTTGTTCAAAAGGCTTGTTCTGAAATTAGCTTTATTGCTGAGAAAAAAACACTGATTGATGAATTTTCTTTAATGGTTTTGGAGGATTTTTATCAAGAACGTGGCATTGATTTTACAGTGATTTATACGCAAGCTGATTTTCAAAAATGGGTCGATATGCGCGGTGAATTTTGGAATCATCAAGCCAGCTGGTTGACCTGGTTAACACAGCTGCGTACTTTGGCGCTTCCCCTACGCGTGAGCCTTCGAAGTTTGCCGCAAAAGCAGGGCCTTCAGGCTTCTCAGGATGATCTTTATGCCCAGTTTGAATTCCTTTTGAGTCGGCATTTTCTCAGTACCACGCCGATTAAATGGCTCAAGCGCTATCCCATTTATCTTAAAGGGATGCAGCTCCGAATTGAGCGCCTCAAAAATAACCTGAGTCGTGAACTCACTTTATTCAATACATTTCAGCCGCTTTGGCAGCGTTTTCTCAATTCAAAAGACCCCTTAAAAATGGATCGAGAAGCGCTGCGTTGGATGTTCCAAGAATGGCGACTCAATATTTTTTCACAGGAATTAAAATCAATCGTTTCAGTCTCAGAAAAAAAAATCCAAGAAATGTTGTCCGATTGAAATGCTTGCGTAAAATAAAAATGACGTATAAGCTGCATGATTATTTATTTTAATCTGGATTGAATGATGTTTGACTCCTCAAAAAAAGAACCCGATTTGATTCGCTTGCATTGGGATCAAGGAGGCGTTGAGATTGACTATGGCCAGCCTTTTAAATTTGTCAGTCCAGATGTGTTTGTGAATATAGATCGATCGGATGCAAGCAAGATTTTTAGAGTGACACGCAAACTGAATATTGGCATCAGTATTGATCCTAATTCCTGCAGTGCTGAAGTATTTTTTAGATTTTTTAGCTGTGGACTAAAAAGTGGAATATTGATGGATTCTTTTGAATCAGATGCATTAAAAACAGAGGCTAAATGTGAGATCCATGGTGATGCACAGACTGGCTTAGTTGCAAGTCTAGCCCTGAAAAAGATCTTAAAAGAAAGCGGATTAAACGAGGAATTTTTGGTAAATGACGATGTTTATTCTTATGACTCTATTGGTGTGGCCGCTAATGGACGATATGCTGGAGTAGATCATCGAGAGGGGAACTCTTGTTACAATAAAAGTAGTCATTTTGAAATTAAATTTAGACGAACCTCTCCGCCAAAAATAGGTGCACCCGAGGTAGAGTTTTTATGCTTAAATATGCACTTGACTGCAAAGGCAACCTTTAAATTTGAATCTGCTTTGGAACGTTTAAAACTAGGACTTCGCTTATTTCGTGAGGAGTTAGGCATTGCTCCAAGAACCTATCGGGGCCTTAAAACGCAATTACAGAATACATTTGAGGTCACGCTCGAAAATTATAGAGAGAAAGGTTTTGGAAGGTATTTGCATGAAGCCTCTAGAGCAGCGCTAGATCGATATGAAAAAGCGAAAGCCTTTGCGCGGCCAGCAAAGCCTGCGATGTTGGCTGAACATCCCAGTCTGGCGCCTTTATTTGCAGCGGGTGGAACACTTGCGGATGCCCCTGTTCCAAAAGCAGTGGGCGTTGTCTTTGAGCCTGGAAAACAACTCCGGAAATATAGTGCTGTCGTTGCCGCATTTAAGCCAAAAAAACCAGTCCCGCCCGTAGCGCTGCCTTTTTTAGGGTTGAGTAACTTCCCTGCGCTAGGCGCTTCTCGTACGCCCAGGGCAAATGGATAAGCGCATTTATTTTTGCTCGGATTTGTATTATGCTGAAGTGCAGGGGATCATTCAAGAGGGCAAGATGAGAGCGGTTTTTAAGGTGCTGATCAGCATGTTGTTGTTTTGTCCATTGATAAGTGTTGAGGCGCAGGGAAAAGAGCTGCCCACAAATCTTTTTTTTGTGATGTATTCTAGTTCGGGAAGCTTAGTTGCACAGCATGATTCGGGGCATCATTATATTCTTACTTTAAATAATGTCCCTGTCGATATCACTTATTTTAGTGATCAACCCATAAATAGAGTGGGCAGTATTTTATTGAATACCTTAACGATTGCTGCAAGTAAGCGCACAAACTCGCATTTTGCAGGGGCTTTAAGTTTTCGAAAACAAGGTTCAAAAAAGTCTACATTAATGACAATGATTATTAATGTGGAGCACTATGTTTTTTTAGCCAATAAAGATCAGCTGGTTGCGCAGGTTACTTTAGCCAATGCTGCTGTGAGTGCAAATGATTATGATTTAAAAGATATTTTATTACAGACGAATGGAATGTGGTATTTGCCTCATTTATTTGAAGATGCATCAAAAAGGAGTGCGGCATGACTTGGGCCCCGGATAGCTGGAAGACTAAAAAGATACTGCAATCTGTCCACTATGAAAATAGAGTAGAGGAAGCCAATATTTTGGCAAAGCTAAGGGCATTGCCTCCTTTAGTCACTTCACTTGAAATCAATAAATTACGTGGATTGCTCTGTGAGGCTGAAGCGGGGCGTGCGTTTATCATGCAAGGTGGTGATTGCAGTGAGCAATTTGCAGATTGTACACCGATGGGGATTCAAAATAAATTTAAAATCTTGTTGCAAATGAGTGTGATTTTATTGCATGGTTTAAAAAAGCCGGTGATTCGTATTGGTCGTGTTGCAGGTCAATATGCCAAGCCTCGTTCGCAGGATATCGAAACCCGTGATGGAGTGACTCTTCCTGCTTATCGTGGAGATATCATTAATGCGCCTGAGTTTTCTTTCGCCGCGCGTCAGCCTGATCCGCAACGCATGCTGGATGCTTACTTCTATTCTGCTGCCACTTTAAATCATCTGCGTGCACTTGCAGATGATGGATTTTCAGATTTGCATTATCCTGAACAATGGGTTCTCGAGTTTATGCATGAAGATCATGCCCATCAAAATTATCAAGCGATTTTACATTCGATTACCGATGCAATTTGTTTTTTTGAATCGGTTGCAGGGATTAAAAATGAAGCCCTTCAGCGGGTTGCGCTTTACACTAGCCATGAGGCTTTACATTTGCCTTATGAATCTGCGCTGACGAAAAAAATGCCTCAGGGTCAGTATTATAATTTAGGCACACATTTTCCCTGGATTGGGATGCGGACCCTGGCTTTGGAGGGCGCGCACATTGAATATTTGCGAGGCATACAAAATCCAATTGGCATTAAGGTGGGCCCAGAGGCGGATTTAGATGAGCTTTTGCGAATTATGGATGTCCTGAATCCACAGCGTGAATCCGGGAAAATCATGTTGATTCATCGTTCTGGAGCGAGTAAAGTCGAGGCGCGTTTGCCTTTTTTATTAAAACGGATTCAGGCAGAAGGGATGCCGGTTTTATGGACTTGTGACCCCATGCATGGCAATACAAAGACAACAAAAAGTGGCGTAAAGACGCGTTATTTTGAAGAAATCGTTTCAGAATTAAAATCTGCTTTTGCGATTCATCATGACTTGAATATTCCATTGGGTGGGATCCATTTTGAAATGACGGGTGAGAATGTCACAGAATGTATTGGAGGCGCCTGTGGTTTATCAGAGGCTGATCTTCCGCGTGCCTATAAAAGTTTGGTTGATCCGCGTTTGAATTATCAGCAAGCAATGGAGATTGCCTTAAAAATTGTTGATTTTGTTTGATTACCATACGGTTAAATTTGGAGAAATAAAATGTCGGTTTCACATCCTGAAAAATCACCCTTTGTATTAGAAAAATTTTTGTGGTCTATCGGTGCAGTGATCATGGCTGCGGCGATGGTATTGGCCTTGGTAAACTATTGGACTGTTTTGACGGGGCTCCAAAAAAATCTCTTTATTGTTTTGCCTCTTTTCGTCATTTATGCATTAGCCTTGTTTTTGTCGTTTACTCAAAAATATCCGTTTTTGCGAATGTGTTTATATCTTCTTTTTGGTTTTTTGGGGCCCTTGGCTTTTTATGTTTTATTCGGAAGTGATGGTCTTATTTTGCCACTGGCCACGCTTTTTTTAATGTTGATTCCGGCAGTCTTTGAAACGCAAAAAACAGTGCAAGTATTTTGTATTTTTTATGTTATTTGGATCTATTTTATTGCATTTCCATTTTTTCAAAATCATTATTGCATACTGGGGGCTGTTGAAAAAATAGCTTTTGGGTTTCTATTTTGGCTATTACCTTGGGTTTTACCACAAGCCTGGCATCGCATCGCAACAGCTTGGGGAAGACCTCTGGGGGCTTTTTTTCTCTTAGTGGGGGTGACTGCTGGATTATTTGTTTCTCACTGTCCGGTCTATTTGGATGGACTGACTTTGGTGATCGGATTCATTGTTTTGATTTTTGCTATTTTAACGCATAATCGGTTGATTATGATTGAATTAATTTTCTTTTATATTGTCAATGTGCTCAATTTAAGTGCGAAATACTTTAATGACCTGTCTGCCTGGCCCGTTATTTTAATGATCATTGGCGCAGGCTTCATGGTATTCGGTTATGCCTATTTAAAGATTAAAATTCATCTTAAATATTTGCAGTAATATCATAGGTGAGTTCCCAGGTATGGGTGCCATTGTAAAGGGTGTCGTAAGAAAATTCCGGGCTCATATAGATGTTGTGGAAAAATTCATTCGACATATAGGCGATCCACTGATGGGCCATTCCTGCATTATTATCGCTGCTTTGAGTGGATTGAGAATTATTTGCCATGCCATTGAGTACAAAGGGAATATTATTCATGTTATGTGTTGCACTATAACCCATCGACAAAGTAGTTGGAATCCCCCAGGGAAGGATGTCGTAAGTCGCTGCAATATTCCAGGTAGACATTTGGCCGGTTTCTGTTCCGTTTAAATTTTGAGCGCCACTTTGTGTTAAGGCGGCCTCTCCATTCATTCCATAGGGGCCATAGGCGACCAAGCCATTTAAATCATAAACTGCATTACGGCTACCGGTAATTGTGTTGGGGGTATTCACAGGATTGACTTTAGTGGTTTCGTTATTATTGTTGGGGTATGCATTTCCTAGGCTGGTATCCGTTCCTCGAACATCATAAAGATAGCCTGCGCCAATAGAATAGTTAAAGTTTCCAGTGGTTGTGTAGCTGACCATATAACTGAAATCTTCGAGATTATTTCGGTCATCTTTATTTTCAAAGCCCGCTAAATTGGTATAAAAATCACCTTTTACATAATTTAAAGAGATTTGATTAGTATTGGATGCGCGCAACGCATTCGTGGTCAAGTTATTTGCGTAAGGCCCATTTCCATTAAACACACCAAAGGGAAGGTATGTTTCGCCGATCGTTAGAAAAAAGGGATTACGTTGAATGTTTCCAAAAGTCAGAAAAGCTTGATCCAGAGTGGTGGGATTTGACGCAACGCCTCCTTGAATAGAAATATACGCTGAGACCCATTGTCCCATATTAGCCATCGTATTTAAATCTGCGGTCGTAACTGCAATATCGCTACCGTTGTTGTAGGTGGTGCTGCTATCGACCGGAATTGAAAAACTACCCCCCCATATTTGGGGGTCAATTTCTAACTCTCCCCCTAAAATAAGCGGGGCATTAAAAGTCGCTTTAGCCTGCATCATTGCTAAAGGAAAGGTGGTGTCCGGCATGCCGCTAAAAGGATTAGACTGGTCTGACATGACCATTGCTGACGGTGTCGTTTGTGCTTGCAATGTATTGATTTGATTTTGCAGTGCATTAATTTGACTCTGGAGTGCATTGATTGAATCATTTGCATAAGCTGCAGAAATAGTCAATAGAGGCAAAAGACTTAAAGTCAGTTTTTGTAATTTCACAGATATGATCCTTTTAGTTTTGCGTTTTTATTTAAGGCTGAGTGCGTAGCTTGTGGTTGCCAATACTTTTCCAGTGGTCAAGTCAACAACAGATGCAGACCACATGCCTTCACAGCCAACAGGTGCGCCATTTGATTCTTGATACCAGGGGGTGCGTTTGGATTTAAAGTGGGTTGAAGCAGTTTTGATTTTATAAGTAGAATTGTGGCAGCTTCCGGCATTCATATTGTTGGGGCTGGTCCATTTAACCGCTAATCTATCAGAAGGAGTGGTCGCGGGTGTGATTGTTCCGCTTGCAAGCAAAAAAGATTTTTTTTCAAGAGTAATATTGATGGTGGCGGTGCTTGCAGTTGTGGTCGTTGTGCTTGTAGGGCTGGTTTGAGCAAAAGCGGTCGCGCTGAATGATGCAATGAGTGCAGTAACAAGGGCTAATTTTTTCATGAGAATTCCTTTTTGTAAGTTAAAAAAAAGTTCTTGCGATTTCTATATGTCTAGAAAAAGCAAGAACCAGAGTAAAAATTACTTGCTGACAGTGTAGCTTGCTGTAGCCAGTGTTTTTCCGGTGCTTAGGTTAACAACGGCTGCAGTCCAGTTTCCTGTACATTCAACTGGGGTGCCATTGGCTTGTTTATACCAAGGTGTACGGCTGTCTTTAAATACAGGATAGCCCATCTTGAGTTTGTGCATGGTGTTGCGGCAATTGCCTTTGTCGCTGTTATTTGGGCCTGTCCATTGTACAGCAAGCTTGTCAGTAGCATGGGGCGCCCAAGCGACGGTTCCAGATGCAAGCAGGCTTGATTTTTTCATGGGGGTAATGGTGATTGTTGCAGTGGTTGCACTTGCAGCTGTTGTTGCAGCAGGCATGGCAGTTGCAGGAGCCGCTGTTGCAGCAAAAGCGGTGCCACAGAATGCAGCAGATAATGCTGCAGTAATAAGTAAATTTTTCATGAATATTCCTTTTGTTTTGTTAAAAGACATGCTCATAAGCCGAGCATGGTCATTATCAAAGACTTTAGATAAAAAAGCAAGGGTATAATTGCTTAAAAATAGGCTGAAATGTCATAGGTTAAAGTCCATGTATGTGTTCCATTGTATAAAGTAGAGTATTGATATTCAGGGCTCATATACACATTGGGGAAGAATTGATTGGTCATGGAGACTAACCAATTGTGTTGAACGCCGGCATTGTTATCAGATGTTTGAGTTTGTACCGATGCGGTATCCATGCCCCATAACTGTGCTGGGATGTTGCTCATATTGTGAGTTGCGCTATATCCAAGTTGGAAGTTGGTTGGAATATTCCAGAACAAAGTGCCGTAGCCTGCAGCAATATTCCATGCACCCATGGGGCCTGTATTGCTGCCATTTAAATTTGAGGCGCCTCTTTCAGTGAAGTCATATTCACCATTTAGGTTATAATGTCCGTAAGCAATAGAGCCATTTAAGTCAAATGCGCCATTGCGATTGCCTGAAATAGTATAGGTGCTGGGCGCTGTGTTTCCAGATACGCCAGCCCCTGGATATGCGGCGCCAATGCCTGAGTTGGTGTTGCGAATGTCATACAGATAGCCTGCCCCAACAGAGTAGTTGAAGGTGCCTGATTTGGCATAGCTGATGTTATAGGTAAAATCATGCAAGCCGCTATTGTTCGCTGCGGTATTAAACCAGGCAAAGCTGGTATAAAAGCCTTTATTATAAAAGTTTAAGGTTAATTGGTTGGTTTTAGAGATTCGGAATGCATCCGTATCTAAGTTGTTAGACCAGGGGCCATTTCCGTTGAAAATACCAAAAGGAAGGTAGATTTCACCCACAGTTACAAAGAGCGGATTTTTTTGTAAATTGCCGAATAACAAAAAGGCTTTATCGAAGCTCATTGGCGAGCCGGAGTTTCCGCCGACGTTTCCTTGTAAGCCCAGGAGGCCGGTTACCCAGTCACCCATATTAGCCATGGTGTAGAGTTCAGCGCCTGTGACGCTAAAAGCACTGCCGCTTTGATAGGTGGTGTTGCCGACTGCATTTGGCACTGAGAAGCTTCCTCCCCAGGTTTGGAGATCTGATTCAATACTGCCGCCCACTACAATCGGGGTATTCAAAGTGGACTTATTTAACAAGGTGCCTAAAGCATATTGTGAATCATTTAAAAGGCCAAGTGGGCTGCTAAAATCGGTCATGATAATGCTGTTTAATGCACTATGATTGTTCATATTATTGAGTTGACTTTGCAAGCTATTAATCTGGTTTTGTAATGCGCTGACTTGGTCCTGCATTGACGAGGCAGTCCCTGTATCTGCATAGGCAGATAAGCTGATTGCGGATAGAACGGCCAGGCTGAGTATGCGTAATTTCATAATATGTAAATCTCCTTGTTAAAATATTCACGTGCAGAAAGTCGCTCATCCTAACAGTTTTTCGCTTTAAATGCAAGGGTTGTATTTTGATCATTTTGGGTTTTGGTTTTTTTTGGATGGCGAAGTGATATCAAACGATTGCTTTAAATATTCTTAGCTTAAATTTGACATTCGTAAAAGGCTAAAAAACTGACTTTTGACTTATGCACAGAAGGCTGGGATAAAGTTGTGGATAAGTTTGTGGTTAAGTCATGAATGGAAGGAATATCAGCACCTCCTAAGGATGATCAAATAAGCGTCTTCAGATTTTTTTTTCCATTAATTGGCGTGTTCTCATTTGTCAAGAGGCTAAAAAATTTTCTTTCGCCTGAGTGCGCTTGACATCTGATAAGGCCTTGTTTATGCATGGGTAGATTTTGTCTGTATTTTATCTAACATATTGATATTTGGTTAAAAAAGTTTTTATTTTTAATGATTTTGCTCTATGGTTTTTCTGTATTCTTTCTAATTTTTGATCTCCGCTATTCAGTTGTTGAAAGAGCGTTTAGTGGATGTTTTAATAGTTGAAGTGTGAAAGCGATGTTTTTTTTTAAATTGGCTTATAGAATGTTTGGATCTTTTTTTTTGTTAAATCAATTTGTGGATAATTTTATTTAGATCTGTATTTTTTGAAAAGATTCTTTGTTTGATAAGACAGGTGATTTTTCTTTAATGTTTTTATTTCAGGGCGCATTTTTTGTATGAAAGTGCTGAATTGCCTCTAGAAAAGTCGCGCCATACTGTTGTTGTTTTTTCTGCCCAATCCCATTGATTTTGAGTAAATCATCCATGCTCTTTGGCAAGTAAGCCGCCATTTCGATCAAGCTGGCATCACTGAAGACAACATAGCTCGGAACGCCTGCATTGAGCGCGATGTCTTTGCGTAGAAGACGTAAATGTTCGAATAAATCCGAATCGTATGGAATGGATCTGCCTTTTATTTTTTTGATTTGTTTTTTGTTGCTCGTCGCTTTAGTGCGGGCTTTGGCCAGGGTAATCTTTTTTTCGCCTTTTAAAATAGCGCGGGCTGCATCGGTCAGGCGTAGAACGGAGTAATGGCTAATGTCTTGCTCTAAATAACCTAAGTGAATGAGTTGGCGGAAAATACTGTACCATTCTTCTTGCGGGGTGTCTTTTCCAACGCCGTAAGTGGAGAGGTGTTGGTGGCCGAGGCGTTGAATCCGCGCATCCTCTTTGCCCCGCAAAATATCAACCACATAATTCAGGCCATAGCCTTGATTGACCCGGTAAACGCAGGATAGCGCTTTTTGTGCGGGAATGGTTCCGTCAAAAGTTTCAGGTGGGTTGAGGCAGACATCGCAGTTGCCGCAATCTTGGTCCAAAGTTTCATTAAAATAATTGAGAAGAACCCGTCGGCGGCAGGTTTGTGCTTCAGCAAAAGCAGTCATGCAGTTGAGTTTGTGTTGTTCGATACGCAGTTGATTTTCATTTTGATTGTTTTGTAGAAGAGATTTGATGAGGGCGATATCGCTGAGACCATATAAAAGAAGGGCTTCTGAGGGCAAGCTATCCCGTCCGGCACGTCCTGTTTCTTGATAATACCCTTCGATATTCTTTGGTAAATCATAATGGACGACAAACCGAACATTGGGTTTGTCAATACCCATCCCGAAAGCTATCGTCGCAACGATAATATTAGCTTGGTCTTGCTGAAAAGCAGTGTGTGCCCATTGGCGTTCTTTTGCAGGAAGTCCTGCATGATAGGCTAACGCCTGAAACCCGCTTTCTTTCAGTTTTTGTGCCACTTCTTCAACGCGCTTGCGGCTCAAGCAATAAATAATGCCACATTCGTTTTGATGGTCTTTTAAAAAATGAGTTAATTGAATGAATGGCTTTTGTTTTTCTAAAACCGTATAACGAATATTGGGTCGATCGAAGCTGGCAATGTGAATTGTTGCTTCTTGGAGTTGCAAGCGTTGAATGATATCTTGCCGCGTTTGTTTATCTGCTGTAGCCGTTAAAGCAATGATTGGCACCTCAGGAAATTGGGTGCGTAATTGTCCCAGCTGTAAATATTCCGGTCGAAAATCATGCCCCCATTGTGAAACACAGTGGGCCTCATCGATTGCAAATAAGGAGATCTCAATGTCATCAAAACGATCTAGAAAGTCTTTCGACATCAAGCGTTCTGGAGCAATATAGAGCAAATCTAATTCGCTTTGATGCAATTGCGCCAGTACTTTTTTTGCCTCTCCACTGGAGAGAGAAGAGTTATAAAACGCCGCTTTAACGCCGTTGGCTTTGAGTGCTTGAACTTGATCCTGCATCAGTGAAATTAAGGGTGAAATAACAATGCCCACACCAGGGCGCGCCATCGCAGGAATTTGATAGCATAATGATTTCCCGCCGCCCGTTGGCATCAGGACAAATTGGTTTTCCCCTGCAATCAGGCTGTTTACAATTTTTTCCTGCAACGGTCGAAATTCTTGATAGCCGAACGTATTTTTGAGAATTTGAGAGGCATTTAAATGCATTAACTTTCCTAAAAGGGTTGAACAACGGCCAAAAGTACAATGGCGATTAGAAGTAGGGTTGGGATTTCATTAAAAAACCGATAAAAGCGCTCAGAGTGTTGATTTTGACCCATTTTAAAGTGATCGATACAGAAGCCACAATAAAAGTGAAAGAAAATTAAGAAGAGTACGAGAATCAGTTTGACGAAAAGCCAGCCTAAATGGGTTTCACCCTGAAGCACCATCCATGTCATTAATGCCATTCCACTTAAAAGCGTGATCATCATGGCCGGCATCATGATATACCAATACAGTTTATGTTCCATTATTTGGAATTGTGCTTTGACTGTTTCTTCAGTCGTTTTGGCATGATACACGAAGAGTCTAGGCAGGTAGAAGAGGCCTGCAAACCAGCAAATAACAGCAATTAGATGGAGGGCAATCAACTCATTCATGGCCAGGCTTTAGGGGTGGATTATTTTTTGGTATGATAGGCGCTTTAAAGCATTTTGACAAGTGACGCGTATGGCGACTTATGCGATAGGAGATATTCAGGGCTGTTTCAGGCAGCTGATTGATTTGTTAAGAAAAATAAATTTTAATCCGGCTCAAGATACACTCTGGATTGCGGGGGATTTAATCAATCGAGGGCCACAGTCTTTAGAAACACTTCGTTTTCTTAAAAATTTAGGAGAGTCTGTTAAAATTGTGTTGGGAAATCATGATTTACATCTTCTTGCAGTCCATTATGGGGTGCGTGAATTATATCCAGATGATACGATTTCTGATATTTTGAATGCCCCTGATCGTGAACCTTTGATTGCCTGGTTGCGACAGCAGCCTTTGATTTATTATTCAGCGCCTTATGTGATGGTGCATGCTGGGTTTTGCCCCACTTGGACACTGGAGGAAGCGCTGGCTTTGGGGCGGGAAGTTTCGGATCAGTTAAAAGGTCCTGATATTGTTGCGTTTTTACAAGCAATGTATGGGAATGAACCGGATACCTGGTCTTCAGATTTAAAAGGGATGGTGCGTTTGCGTGTGATCACGAATTATTTAACACGCATGCGTTTTTGTGCAGAAAATGGATGCTTAAATTTAAGTAAAAAAACAACGCTCCTGGATTGTCCAGAGGGCTATTTTCCTTGGTTTCAAGTGCCGAATCGAAAGATTAAAACCCCTATTGTCTTTGGGCATTGGTCGGCCCTGCAAGGCGAAACGCATACTGAAAATGTATTTGCATTGGATACCGGCGTCGTTTGGGGTGGAGCCTTAACCGCAATGAATTTAGAAACGAAATTACGATATAACGCCAATTAAAAATCGGTCTAGCCTGCGCAATAAAGCAAAAAATAGCTCATGAGGATGTAGTCCTGGTTTTTTCAGGGCGGGATTCAGGAGCAAGCCTTTTGTTCCGCTAATCGAGGCTGCAAGCATCCCCGTTAAAAGTCGATCGTCAATCATAAGGACTTCTTGGGATTCGCATTGGGCAAGAAGCGTGATTTTATTCAGACCATCGGGATAGGGTTTTTTTGCAACATTTTTAATAAATTGAATCTCAGGAAAATACGTTTTGAAATAATGTTCCCGTTCCTGAAACGGCTTGTTTGATAAAATAAAAATCTGCCCTTTCCAATCGTTGCTCAGATTTTTCAGCCAAAGTTCTATGGCCGTCAAGGGTGCGATATCTCCATGAGGGGCGAGCACGCCATCAAAATCAAGTGCTAAGGCTTTGATCTGCATGTTGTTTAAATCGGTTGCTGTGAGGCTGCTGACCTGATTTAATTGATCATTTGGGTTTAAGTATAAGGCCAGCTTTTTGCGATACTTAAAGCTTTGTATCAGGGTGTAATTAAAGCGCATGTTCACAAGGCGTAGAAAATCTCGTATCATCAGTCTACCATTCAATCGAAAAAAGTCTACTATGGAAGAGAATCGACGTAATCCAGACGCTTTATTATTACTGGCTCAGGCAGAAGAAGAAAAGAAATCACCGGAGGGAAAGCTCAAGATTTTTCTAGGGGCAGCGCCGGGCGTAGGGAAGACCTTTTCCATGTTGCAGGAAGCCATGATTAAGAAAAATCAAGGGATTGACGTGCTTGTTGGCTTGGCAGAAACGCATGGTCGACATGATACAGGCTTGGTTTTGGCCGGTTTAGAAATTTTGCCAAAAAAAAATATCGAGTATAAGGGGCAGACCTTACAGGAGTTTGATCTCGATGGAGCGATTTTGCGTAAGCCACAATTGATTCTCGTGGATGAAGCGGCGCATACGAATGCGCCCCATTGCAGGCATACGAAGCGTTGGCAGGATATTCAGGAATTGCTGGATCGTGGAATTAATGTCTATACCACTTTAAATATTCAGCATTTAGAAAGTCTAAACGATGTGGTGCAGCAAATTACAGGAATTCGCGTGCGTGAGACGCTGCCTGATTCTGTTCTGGAACAAGCTGAAATTGAATTGGTTGATTTGCCGCCTGATGATTTGTTAAAGCGTCTTGCCGAAGGGAAGATTTATTTTAAAGAGCAGGCCAAGCTTGCGATTCAACATTTTTTTAAAAAAAGTAATCTGACGGCACTCCGTGAATTGGCCCTGCGTACCGTGGCTGAGCAAGTGAACATGGATGTCATGACGGAACGAAAATTTCAATCTGTTCAAGAAACCTGGCCGACTGCTGAAAAGCTCCTTATTTGTGTGGGGCCGGGTGAAGGCTCAGCTAAATTGATTCGCTCGGGAAAGCGTCTTGCCAATAATCTGCATGCGGATTGGATGGCGGTGTATGTCGATGCCCAAAAATTAGGAATTACGCAACAGCAACGCGATAGTGTCAGTCAAAATTTGCGCTTAGCGGAACAATTAGGCGCAGAGACCTTATTTGTGGGGGGGGATGATTTAGTCACGGAAATTTTACGCGTCGCGCGTGAGCGCAATGTCACAAAAATTGTGATCAGCAAGCAAACTAAATCAAGCTGGAAGAGTCGTTTAAAAGGGAGCCTGGTTGATCAGTTGGTGCGTTATAGTGATGAGATTGATATTTATGTGATTCGCGCGGCTGAAGATGTTCTTCTCAAACCAACCGTGATGGAGTCTACTGAAATCAAAGTCAAGTCCAGTTGGTCGACTTATGGAATTGCCTTGCTGGTCATTGCTGCCTGTACCGGGATTGATTTTATGATCCATCCCTATTTTGCCGTATCCAATGTGATTATGGTTTATTTGCTGGGCTTAGTGGTTGTAGCGGGTTTTGGGCGTTATGGACCTTCTTTATTTGCATCGATTGTCAGTGTCCTCAGCTTATCTTTCTTTTTTGTTCCTACTTCTATTTTCGATTTTTCATCGAGTGACACGCAGTATTTATTTACATTTTTTGTGATGTTGATTGTCGGGGGGGTGATTAGTTATCTGACCATTAAAGTGCGTCAACAAGCCGAGCGTTCACGCCAACGTGAAAAGCGCACGTATGCCATTCTTGCTCTGACCCGCCAGTTGGCAAGCCATCGAGGATTGAATGCGCTTTTAGAGATTGCCACGCGTCAAATTGCAGAAGTGTTTGACAGTGAAGTTTTGGCTATTTTGCCGAGAGAGGGGCTGCTGCATATCGAAGCAGGATTTCCAGCGCTGACGCAACTTGAGGAAAAGGATTTATCCGTCGCAAGATGGACGTTTGATATGGGGCAAACCGCTGGAAAAGGGACCAATACCCTCCCTCACTCCGACGCAATTTATTTCCCTTTGCTTGGCGTAAAAGGGACAGTGGGGGTTTTGCGTGTCAAGCCGCTTGAAAATTCCAAACTTTTTGATGCAGATCAAATGGCAACGCTTAAAGCTTTTGTCAATCAAACTGCGTTAACCGTTGAAGTGGATCGTCTGCAAAATGCCTAAGCAAGGTTAGTTTTCGTCTATAAAAGCTTGCTTATTATTTTGGTTATTTTGATTGTTATAGGGTGTTCCAGAAGTCGCAGGCGTACCACTGGGTCTATTAGTCTCGGGGATGACATAGGATGTGCCATTAGGAAGGCTGACAATATTGGATTGTACGCCTTGCCCCTGCCAATAAACTTGCATGCTCGTATTCACTGCGCTTTGCGTGACAGCAACCGCTGCAGCATTGGCAACGCTATTGTTCGCATTCGCATGGATGCCGATGAAGATCAGGCTGTATAGCAAGTATTGTTTCATTTTTCAAAAGCCAATTTTGCGACTTTAGCGATTTTGAGATAGTGCAGAAATTTTTCTAAAACACGCGTTTCTAAATCGTGGCGTTGCGTGGGAATACAGAGATAACGAACCGTTATTTCAAATCCAGTGGGTTCTTTTTGATGGACCTTAATAAAACTTTGCGTACGGAGTTGTTGTTCAGAAATAAAGTTATCGCGCACAAATTTTTTAAGATAATGCTTTGATTCTAAATAATAGTGTTTGACTTCGGTATCGATGAGTTCGCTGAGTACGGTGCGTGCAGTGTCCAGATCACTATCTGGCGTAAGAATCAGGCTAAACTCATACCAGATAAAAGGTGAGAGTTCACTTAAGTTAATAAGCGGCGTCGTAATAACCAGGCTATTAGGTAGGGTGATGATTTTACCTGTGGTTTGGTCTCCCAGTGCTTCTTTATCACATTCTAACATGTGAAAGTAGAAAGTGCGGATAGAGGTCACTTCCCCATAATAGAGGCCCACTTGAATGCGATCCCCCGTGCGAAATAACTCGCGCCAATAAATCATTGCACAACCCAGTAAATTCATCAGGGTTTCTTTCTGGGTGATCGTGAGTGCCGCCGCAATAATGCTGAGAAAGGTAAAGATATCCTGCATTCCATCGAGCCAAATTCGTCCTAGAAAATAAATCGAAAAAAACAAGGCAGAATAAAAAGTGCGGGTGCGCCAGGAGGAGCGAACTTTGAGGTTTTTACAGCGCTTGTTGATCATCAAACGTAAAATCAGATAGACCAGCCAGACAACAATGACGATTAAAATTGAGCTGAGTAAATTTTTGGAAGGACCTGTTTGCCAAACGGTATGAATATTCATATTTTGAAACGTAATCGGATTAATCATCTATCGAGTCCTATCCTATTCTATATTTTTTGATAAAGCGCCGGCTTTGTGCTGCAAAACTTAAGCCTGCACCGATGATCATCATCATCCAGAGAAGGCGTGGATTTTGCCAGTGTAATACATCAACGCCGAAGGCAATCAGGGGGATAATGATAAACCAATATACCACTAAAGCAACGAGCATCGTGTAGCGGGTGTCTTTCATGGCGCGTAAACTAGCAAAGGTCATAAATCCTAATGAATCAAAGAGGCAGAAAAGAGGAGTGAGTAGAAATAAGCTGAGTGCTAATTTAACCAATTCGGGTTGGCGAGCATATTCCGCGCCTAAATAAAAATGCAGAATAATTTTTCCGCCCAGGGTGACAAAAAACAGCAAAAGGAGAGACGTCAGTAAGCAGAATAACAGCCCACTTAAATAAGCATAGCGAATTTGATCGGGCTTTTGTGTACCCATGCCATCCGCAACGCGAATTGAAACGGCTTGGCTAAAGTTGTAGATAATATTAAATAAAACCATGTAAGTTTGAAATGCCATTTGATGGGCAGCCAAAGCAATGATACCGACACGTCCCATAAATAAAGTCACCACGGCATAAAAACCGACTTCCAAAACCCACATTGCGCCGACAGGCAGTCCCACTCGCAATAATTCTTTAGCGCGCTCAGGATAAAACCATTGCCTGCCTTTAAAATAAAATCGAAAGCGGGGCATCATGTACATCAAGCTTGCCATGAAAAAAAGAACGACCCAGAAGGAAACGCTCGCACCAACGCCGACGCCTGAAATCCCAAGCTTTGGCGCACCGCAGCGCCCAAAAATAAATAAATTATTAAAGGCTAGGTTAAGGGGGATTAAAATAGTGGCCATTAGCATGACAAGCCGTGGTTTGGATAGTCCGAGACAGAGATCATATAAAATAGTCAACAAAAAGTCGGGCAAAATGGCAAAGCTTAAAGTTCGAAAATAGGCATGGGCCATGATGACCACTTGTTCAGGCTCGCCAAAATAGAGTAAAACGCGATCAGCATAGTGGAGAAAAATAACGACAGGAATAGAAAGAATAATGGCGAGAACAACGCCTGTTTTGATGAGTTCAGAGCTGGCTTGACTGTTTTTTTGTCCCTCATATCGAGCGATTAAGCTGCTTGTAGTCGAAAAAACACCCCAAAATAAGACCATGATGAATACAAAAAAAGAATTCACTAGCCCGCCTGCTGCCAGCGCATCACCCCCAAGATGGCCGATAAAAGCTGTATTCATAAAAGGAATGACTGCGTTGACAATTCCACCTGTAATAATCGGAATGGCGAGGCGTTTTACATTTTTGAGTTCTAGCCAAAAGGCAGAGCGGTTAAATGAGTCAAATAAAGCAGGCACAAAATATTTCATAAGTTATTATTTTTTTTAGCATACCTTATTTTTTATGGAAGAGCAAGTGGGCTGAAAATAAAAAAAGAGGGATGATTGACTTGAAAAAAAGAGGGGGTTTGGGTACAATGATCGATCAATTAAAAAGAAGGGAGTCGGCGATGGATGTACAGACTGTCAAAAAAATGGCCGCTTTGGCAAGAATTCGAATTCAAGATGAAGAGATGCCTTACTATCAAGCTGCTTTGGCTAAAATGGTTGGACTGTCAGATCATTTGCTTAGCGTGGATTCAGAAGGTGTAGAGCCGATGTACCGCCCGCATGATGGGGTACAGTTTTTGCGAGAAGATTGTGTCACTGAGGTGGATCGTCGTGATGTGTATTTAGATCTTGCGCCTGCATGCATTGCAGGGTTGTATTTGGTTCCAAAAGTGATTGAATAGGAAAGAAAATATGTCTTTTAATACGGTAAAAGAATGGGCGGAATTATTGCGAACGAAGCAAGTTTCTTCGGTGGAAATCATTCAGCATTATTTAGCGCAAATCAAAATGCAGAAACACTTAAATTGTTTTATTACTGAAACCGGCGATCAAGCTTTGGTTCAGGCGAAAGCGGCGGATGTACAGCGGGCAGCAGGACAGGCAGGCTATTTAACGGGGATTCCCATCGCGCAGAAAGATATTTTTTGTACCGAAGGTGTTAAAACAAGCTGTGGTTCGAAGATGCTGGATCATTTTATTGCACCTTATAATGCCCATATTATTGAGCGTTTTAATCAGGCGGGAATGCCGATGCTGGGTAAGCTCAATATGGATGAATTTGCGATGGGTTCTTCTAATGAAAATAGTTTTTATGGCCCTGTTCGAAATCCTTGGAATCCAGAGTATATTCCGGGTGGATCTTCAGGTGGATCTTCAGCCGTTATTGCTGCTGGACTTGCGCCCGCTGCGACAGGAACGGATACGGGCGGATCCATACGCCAACCTGCTGCAATGACCGGCATTACCGGATTAAAACCAACCTATGGTCGTGTGTCTCGTTTTGGAATGATTGCGTTTGCATCAAGTTTAGATCAAGCGGGTCCCATGGCGCATACTGCTGAAGATTGCGCATTATTGCTCAATGTGATGGCGGGTCGCGATGAACGTGATTCGACCTCTTGTGATTTGCCTGTTCCTGATTATTCGGCCCTTCTAAATCAGCCTTTGAAAGGCCTGCGGATTGGATTGCCTAAAGAGTTTTTTAATGCCGAAGGTTTGGACTCAGAAGTCATTTCTGCGATTCAATCTGCTTTGCAAGAGTTTGAAAAATTAGGGGCCATTCTAGTTGAAATTAGTTTGCCGCATAGTCGTTATGCCTTAGAATCTTATTATGTGATTGCGCCAGCGGAGTGTTCGTCCAATTTATCGCGTTTTGATGGTGTCCGTTATGGCTATCGCTGTGAAAATCCAGTGAATTTAGAGGATTTATATTCACGTTCACGAGGGGAGGGTTTTGGGGCAGAAGTGAAGCGTCGCATTATTATTGGGACGTATGTTTTATCATCTGGCTATTACGATGCTTATTATTTAAAAGCACAAAAAATTCGTCGTTTGATTGCAAATGATTTTATTGCAGCATTTAAAGAAGTGGATGTGATTATGGGGCCTACAACGCCGACTCCTGCTTTTAAGTTGGGAGAGAAAAAAGCAGATCCTGTTTCCATGTATTTATCAGATATTTATACCTTGCCTGTGAGTATGGCCGGATTGCCTGGCGTCTCGATTCCTGCGGGCTTTATCAGTGGCTTACCTATTGGTTTGCAAATTGTTGGTAATTATTTTAAAGAGGCGCAGATTTTAAATGTTGCGCATCAGTTTCAGTTGGCCACAGATTGGCATACCCAACATCCAGGAGGAGCGCAATAATGTGGGAAACCGTTATTGGAATTGAAGTCCATACTCAGCTTGCAACCCGGAGCAAGATTTTTTCAGGCGCAGCAACGCGTTATGGCGCAGAGCCTAATACTCAGGCCTGTATTGTCGATCTTGCGATGCCTGGCGCCTTGCCTGTATTGAATAAATCTGTGGTTGAAATGGCGATTAAATTTGGCCTGGCCGTCGATGCAGTGGTGAATCAAACCTCTGTATTTTCAAGAAAAAATTATTTTTATCCTGATTTGCCTAAGGGCTATCAAATTAGTCAGTTTGATTTGCCGATTGTCTCAGGTGGTTATTTGGATATTCAATTAAAACAAGGTCAAACCAAGCGTATCGGGATTACCCGTGCGCATTTAGAAGAAGATGCAGGTAAATCACTTCATGAGGATTTCAATGGTATGTCCGCGATTGACTTAAACCGCGCGGGGACGCCTTTATTGGAAATTGTCTCCGAACCTGACATGCGTTCAGCAGAAGAAGTCGTTGCTTATTTAAAAACCTTACATAGTCTGTTGCGTTATCTGCAAATCTCTGATGGCAATATGCAGGAAGGCTCTTTTCGCTGTGATGTGAATGTTTCAGTGCGTCAATTTGGCGCATCCTTGGGGACTCGTTCAGAACTCAAAAATCTGAATTCATTTAAGTTTGTTGAAAAAGCCATTGAGTATGAGGTTTCGCGTCAAATTGCTTTGATTGAACAGGGCGGTGTGGTGGTTCAGGAAACACGCTTGTATGACTCTGTGAAAAATGAAACGCGTTCATTGCGCTCCAAAGAAAATGCACATGATTATCGATATTTTCCAGATCCAGATCTCTTGCCTTTGGTGATTGAGTCCGCGATGTTAGAGGGAGTAAAAGGCACTTTGCCCGAACTGCCCAAAGCAAAAGCAGCCCGTTTTGAACAAGAATATGGCCTTTCTGTCTATGATGCACACGTATTGGTTGCGCAGCGTGAAAATGCTGCTTATTTTGAATCCGTTGTCCTACAAGTAAAAGATGCGAAGTTAACCGCAAATTGGGTGATGGGCGATTTGGCCGCTTTTTTGAATAAAGATAACTTGGATATCTCAGAAAGTCCGGTTTCTGCAGATGCGTTGTCGGGATTGCTGATCCGTATTGTCGATGGCACGATTTCAGGCCGTATGGCCAAAGAAGTGTTTGAAGCGATCTGGCAAAAAGAAGGCACAGCAGATCAAGTGATTGAGTCGCGTGGCTTGAAGCAAATTTCGGATACGGGAGCGTTGCTGGCTACTGTCAAAGAAGTGATTCTTGCAAATCCAGGACAATTAGCAGAATATCGTTCAGGGAAAGATCGTCTTTTCGGGTTTTTTGTGGGGCAAGTCATGAAGATAACAGGCGGAAAAGCGAATCCAGATGAGGTCAATCGACTTTTAAAAGAAGCTTTGGTTTAACCCTTATGAAAAAAAAAGAGATCTTTGAAATCTGCAGCGCTTTTGACTTGGGCTCCTCCATTGTGGAGCCCAATCGAGTCTATGGTGGTCTTTTGCACCGCATGTGGAAAATCCAAACAGAAAAGGGTGGGTATGCCGTCAAGCAGCTCTCATCGGATATTCATTTACAGGATGATGCGATCAGTCGTAACTATGAATTAACAGAAGAAATTGCCGCACGCTTTGCCAAACAAGGGATTCCGGCGATTGCTGCATTGCAGTCTCAGGGAAAGCATTTATTCGAAGTGGAAGGCACTTATTTTTTGGTGTACCCCTGGGTTGAGGCTCAGGTTCTTGACTCCAAAGTGGTTTCTGAATTTCATGCCCTTAAAATGGCCGAAATCCTTGCAAAAATCCATCAAATTAATTTAGAGATTCCAAGGCCAGAAGAAGCGCTTGCAGATTCTTATCCCACCGCGTCTTTGCTCAATATAATTAAAAAAGCAGAAGAGTTTAATTGCCCTTTTATAGCTGATTTGCGGGCTCATGAGCAAGATTTGATTGCGATGAATGAAGCCTATGCCCATTCAGTTGAGCCTTTAAAGCAAAATAGGGTGATGAGCCATGGTGATCTGGATCAAAAAAATGTCTTGTGGGATATCGATCATCAGCCGATTTTGATTGATTGGGAAGCCGCAACTTTTGTCAATCCAACCTATGATTTCATTAGTACTGCGCTCAATTGGTGTGGAATTATCACCGCCCAATTTGACCAGAAATTATTTGTTAAAATGATTCGCGCCTATCAAAAAGCAGGAGGCCTCATTGATTTCTCGCTTCTGCCCGCAGCATTTGATGGAACTTGTGGCTGGATTCACTGGATGGTTTATAATATTGAGCGATCCTGTACTTTGGGTGAGTCAGAGCAAAAAACAATGGGAATTGAGCAGGTCAATCAAACTTTGGCAACTTTGCTCCGTTTGAGGAAAGTGATGCCCGATTTAATGGCTGCGTTTGGAGCCGGTTAATTTATTGGAAAGGATGTGCTATGGATAAGACTGCTTCTTTAATGCCCTCAGTTTTGGGGATTATTCAAGACAAAGAGACGGAGCATCCTTTCACCGGGGAATATTGCATGCCTCAATCAGAAGGTACGTATCTGTGTCGCCGCTGTGGATTGGCTTTGTTTCGGGCGCATGATCAGTTTCATTCAGGGTGTGGTTGGCCTAGTTTTGATCTGGAAATTTCGGGTCAGGTGAAACGATTGCCTGATGAGGATGGGCGGAGAACAGAAATTTTATGTATGCGTTGTGATGCACATTTGGGGCATGTTTTTACAGGAGAGCAGCATACCGAACGTAATCTGAGACATTGCGTTAATTCATTAAGTCTCGATTTTACCTCAGATCAAACGGTCTTGAATTCAGGGGAAATCATTCTGGCAGCCGGCTGTTTTTGGGGGGTAGAGTATTATTTAAAGCGTCTTTCAGGGGTGTTAAAAACCGAGGTTGGCTATATGGGTGGTCATCTGAGTCATCCCAGCTATGAGGCCGTGTGTCAAAAAAATACGGGTCATCTTGAAGTGTTGCGTGTTCTGTTTGATCCCGAAAAAATAAGCATGATGGCATTGCTTCGCTATTTTTTTGAAATTCACGATCCTTGTCAGCGTGATGGGCAGGGTCCCGACCTCGGGCCTCAGTACTACAGTGCCATATTTTATTACACACCCGAGCAGCGAGAGGTGGCAGAAAAAGTCATGCAGCAATTGATTCAGCAGGGCCTTGACTTAGCAACAAAGCTCTATCCTGTTTCAGTATTTTGGCCGGCAGAGGCCTATCATCAGGATTATTATCAAAAGAATAATAAGGCTCCTTATTGCCATCATTGGGTCAAGCGATTTTAAAGTGCAACTTGCAACGTGACCTCTGAAAATTTTTTTTCAAAAACCCCTTGCATTAACCCAATAGATCTGTATAATACAGGCCTGGTTGGGTTGTTAGCTCAGTTGGTAGAGCAGTAGACTTTTAATCTATTGGTCGTGGGTTCGACTCCCACACAACCCACCAAATTCTCTTTTAAACCCGCGAATTTTAGGCACGTAGCTCAGGGGTTAGAGCACCACATTGACATTGTGGGGGTCGGTGGTTCAATTCCACTCGTGCCTACCATCTTTTTTTATTTTTGGCTTGAAGCCACTCGGATTTGTTGAAGCATATCAGAAATTGCAGTTGAAACTGCATCAATCGATTGAAACATGAGAGCCTGGTGGTTCGAATAGCCACGTAAACGCTGCCGAATCAAAGAATCTTGGGTATTTGAGTGAGCCCTGCTAGATGGAGTCGTCAATGTTGTCATTTTTTCACCTTTTTGTTTGTTATTATTATTTTGCTTTTTATAGTTTACGTAAATATTCTTACGTAATATTCATTATATCCGGAAAATTAATTAATGCAAATAGTATTTTATGATTGATATGTAATGCATTGATTTTTAAAGAAATGTTTTTGTTAAAAATAATGAGTTTAAACTTTAAAGCGAAGCATTCTTTCGAGTGGGGTCAGTGCTTTTTGAATGATTTCAGGCGGGACTTTTATCTCATTATCTTGATTGAGTAGGCTTGTATAAAGATTTTGGAGATGGTTCATCGCCATCCAAGGGCAATGTGCACAGGAACGACAGCTTGCGCCCACCCCGCCGGTAGGGGCCTCAATAAAAATTTTATTCGGTGAGGCTTGTTTCATTTTATAGAAAATACCTTTATCTGTCGCAACGATAAAGGTCTGATGGGGGAGGGTCTGGCTGGCTTTTAGCAATTGTGAGGTTGAGCCCACGGCATCGGCCATGGCGATCACTTCAGCGGGAGACTCTGGATGGACTAAAATGGCGGCTTCTGGGTGTGCGGCTTTTAATGCGCTGAGACTGGCGGCCTTAAATTCTTCATGAACAATGCAGGAGCCTTGCCAGAGTAACATATCCGCCCCAGTTTTTTTTTGGATGTAGTCTCCGAGATAGCGATCTGGTGCCCAAATTAGCTGTTTACCTTCTGAGTGAAGATGGCGAATGACGTCAATTCCGATGCTGGAGGTCACGACCCAGTCCGCCATGGCTTTTATGGCTGCAGAAGTGTTGGCATAGACGACCACTTCACGATCGGGATATTGATCGATGAACGCCTTAAATTCTTCCGGCTGGCAGCTAATATCCAAAGAGCAGGTTGCCTGCAAGGTAGGCATTAAAACTGTTTTTTCAGGGGAGAGAATCTTGGCGGTTTCCCCCATAAAGCTGACTCCACAGATCATCAGGGTTTGAGCTGGGTCTCTGGCGCCAAAGCGTGCCATTTCGAGCGAATCTGCAATCACGCCTCCGGTTTCTTCTGCCAAAGATTGAATCTCTGCATCGACATAATAATGGGCAATGATGACAGCGTTTTTTTCTTTCAGTAAGATTTTAATTTTTTCACGATAATCTTCTGGAAGATAGGGGGTGAGACGAGATTCAAATTGAGGTTGCACGATAGGCTCCTACATCATATTTTTGAGGGTTTTCCGAATAAGTTCTTCTGCGGTCATTTGATCTGCATACGATTTATCTATCATTTTTTGGGCATCTTGACTGCGATATCCTAAAGAGACCAACGCGGCTAAAGCCTCATCTTTTGCGTGATTACTTGTGCTGTTTGTTGCAGCTGCAGGAATTGAGGTGTTTTTCTGAAGGGTTTTGAGGCGATCACGCATTTCAATAATTAAGCGTTCGCCGGTTTTTTTACCAATGCCGGGTACTTTAATCAGTAAGCTTAAGTTTTCTTGCAAAATACACTGGATAAAATCGGTAGGGCTCATTCCGGATAAAATCGCCAAAGCACTGCGCCCTCCAATTCCATTGACTTTAATCAGCTCCCGAAAAAGGCGGCGATCTAATTCTTGTAAAAAGCCAAAAAGTTGATGAGCGTCTTCGCGAATGGCTAAATGGGTGTGAAGGATAATAGGCTGCCCCACCTCAGGCAAATCATAGAATGTCGTCATGGGGATATCGACTTCATAGCCAATGCCATTCACATCCACAAGAATCGTGGGTAAATCTTTGGTTAAAAGAATTCCTTGTAAACGGCTGATCATCTTAAGCGTCCTCGTACAATTTTTTTGGCACCCTGTAAGTGTAATAGACTTTGTGAAGTATGGAAATGGCAGAGCGCGACGGCTAATGCATCTGAAGCATCTGTTTTTAAATCATGATCAATTCGTAATAAATTTTTGACCATGTGCATGACTTGAGCTTTATCCGCTGCGCCATACCCCACAACAGACTGTTTGATTTGACGGGCAGAGTATTCGGAGACGCTCAGATTTTTTGAAGCCAGAGTGACAATGGCAACGCCCCGTGCTTGACCGAGCTTTAGGGCGGAGTCTGGACTTTTATGCATAAAAATTTGTTCAATTGCAGAAGTGTCTGGCGAAAAAGTGTCAATGACTTCTGTCAAACCATCTAAAATTTCTTTGAGACGCAAATCCACTGTTTCGCTTTTTATTCGAATGCAGCCGCTTGCCACATAATGCGCGGTCCGGCCCTCAATTTCAATCAAGCCAAAACCTGTGATGCGGGAGCCTGGGTCAATGCCCAATATTTTCATTCAGAAACCGAGCCATTAGAATAGACATTTTGGACATCATCTAGTTCTTCCAACATCTCGATCATTTTGCTGAACTTGATGGCTTGATCTCCCGTGAGTTCTGTTGTTGTACTGGGATTTTGCGTTACTTCAGCATCTAATGATTTAAAGTTTTTCTTCGCTAAGTTTTCTAAAATCTGAGAAAATTCGTAGGGGTGGGTGAGGACAATAAAGCCTTCTTCTTCACTGAGAATATCTTCTGCGCCCGCTTCAAGTGCAGCTTCAATCAAAACATCTTCAGGCGTTTCAGGGGCAAAATAAATCATCCCTTGTTCTTTAAAAAGATAGGCGACGGAGCCATCTGTTCCCAGGCTGCCGCCATTTCGGGTTAAAGCATGACGTACCTCACTGACGGTTCGATTGCGATTATCAGAATAGCAATCTACCATAATCGCCACGCCACCCGGGCCATAGCCTTCATAGCGAATTTCTTCCATATTATTGGCTTCATCGGTCCCTGCGCCTCGCTTGATGGCCCGATCTACGGTATCTCGCGTCATATTTTGAGAAAGGGCGGTTTGAATCGCCGTGCGCAGGCGGGGATTATTTTCAGGATCAGCGCTGCTTTTTGCAGCAATGGTGAGTTCTCGAATTAATCGGGTAAAGACTTTTCCTTTGCGACTATCCTGTGCTGCTTTGCGATGTTTGATATTCGCCCATTTGCTATGTCCTGCCATTTTTTTTTAACTCCTCAATTTTTGGTTTGGCTTATTCTAGCAAATATTATGTCAAAGAGGTATAATGCCCCGATTATTTTGTGCAAAGGATACACGAATGCAGGCATTAACAGCAGCTAAAGTCTTGGTGGTCGGGGATTTGATGTTAGATGATTATTGGGAGGGCGATGTCTTGCGAATTTCACCCGAAGCGCCGGTTCCTGTCGTCCATATTAAAAAAGAATTTAGTAAAGCGGGCGGTGCTGCAAATGTCGCTTTAAATATCCATGCGCTTGAAGGTCAGACTTATTTGCTTGGGTTGGTTGGGGCTGATTTAGCGGCTCAAAAACTGGAATCTGTGCTGAAAGAAGCTCAGATTAAAATCAGCTTAATTGTTGAGAAAAGTCATCCTACGATTACTAAGCTGCGTATTATCAGTCAAAATCAACAGTTAATTCGCGCTGATTTTGAACAAAGTTTTGAATCAACAGATAAAGCGCCTTTGCTGGATGCTTTTAATCAGGCTTTAAGTCTTGTGAATGTGGTGATTCTCTCTGACTATGGCAAAGGAACGTTAAGTGAGGTGCAAAGATTGATTCAGAAAGCACGTCAAGAAAAGAAAATTGTCTTGGTCGACCCCAAAAGTTTAGATTTTAGTATTTATGCGGGGGCGAGTGTGCTGACACCAAATTTAAAAGAATTTGAGCAGGTCGTGGGGGTGTCTCATTCAGACGATGAGATGGCTGAAAAAGCAATGCAATTAATTCAAAAAAACCGTTTAGATGCGCTCCTTGTCACCCGTGGGCCAGAGGGAATGAGCTTGTTTCAGGAGTCCAAAAAGCCGATTCATATTCCAACTCGAGCCCGTGAAGTCTTTGATGTTTCCGGTGCGGGAGATACCGTCATCGCGGTTTTAGGGATGGCTTTAAGCGTGGGCTATCCTATTGAAACTGCAGTTAATTTAGCAAATTCTGCTGCAGGTGTAGTGGTTGGAAAAATGGGCACTGCGACTTTAAATCTTGCTGAGCTTCATCAGTCCATTTCAGAAAATAGCCAGGATCTTTTCGAGGGTGTTTTAGATGAAAAGACCCTCAAGCGCTATGTCAAAGATGCGCAGCATAAAGGGGAGGTAGTGGTCATGACCAATGGCTGTTTTGATATTCTGCATGCAGGGCATGTCGACTACCTGACTGAAGCCAGAAAATTAGGGGATCGCCTGGTCATTGCAGTGAATTCAGACGAATCAGTTTCACGCTTAAAAGGCCCGCATCGCCCGATTAATAATCTGGCTGATCGGATGAAAATTTTAGCCGCCCTGGATGGAGTTGATTGGGTGATTCCTTTTTCAGAAGAAACGCCCGAATGCTTAATAGGTGAGATTTTGCCTGATATTTTGGTCAAGGGGGCTGATTATGAAATACATCAAATTGCTGGAGGTAAAGCCGTTCTTAAAAATGGTGGTCAGGTTAAAACCATTGCATTGACTCCTGATCGTTCGACCACCGCAACAATCCAAAAAATGCAGCAGGGAGTATGTGAATGATTATTGTTACTGGAGGAGCTGGCTTTATTGGTAGCAATATCGTCAAAGCTTTAAATGCACGGGGACGTACTGATATTGTGCTCGTTGATGACTTAACGGATGGCAAAAAATTTGTAAATTTGCTGGATTGTGATTATGTGGAGTATCTGGATAAAGCAGATTTTCTGGATTTAATCCGTAATCGTGGTTTTGAAGATGAGTCTGTTGAGGCCATTTTGCATCAAGGGGCCTGTTCTGATACGACTGAATGGGACGGGCAGTTTATGATGCGCAATAATTTTGAGTACAGTAAGGAATTGCTTCTGTTTTGTCAAAACAATGATGTTCCCTTGATTTATGCATCGAGTGCAGCCGTTTATGGTGCTGGGCAGGTTTTTGTAGAAGAACGTCAAAATGAGAAGCCTCTGAATGTGTATGGGTATTCCAAGTTTCAGTTTGATCAATATGTGCGCTTTCATGAAAAAGAATTGAAATCACAAGTTGTAGGGCTGCGTTATTTTAATGTCTATGGCCCGGGTGAAGCACATAAAGGCAAGATGGCCAGCGTGGCTTTTCATCATTATCATCAGATTCGTGAAACCGGCGTGGTCAAGCTATTTGGGGAATATGATGGCTATGCCCCAGGCGAGCAATCACGTGATTTTATCTATGTGGCAGATCTTGTGGATGTGGTTTTATATTTTTTAGATCATCCCAATGTCAGCGGGATTTTTAATTTGGGTAGCGGTCGCTCTGAGCCATTCAATCATGTGGCTGAAGCGGTGATTCAGTGGTTTGGAAAAGGAAAAATTGAATATATTCCCTTTCCAGAGGCGCTTAAAGGCCATTATCAGTCTTTTACTCAGGCGGATATTTCCCGCTTACGGCAGGTTGGTTATAAAGGAGAATTTAAAACGGTTAAAGAAGGCGTGCTGGCATATTTGGATGCGCTGTGATCCGTCGGCTTTATACGCTTTTATTTTACCTAGCTTTGCCGCTGGTTTTTTTGCGTTTGCGTTTACGTGCACGTAAAAATCCGGGCTATCGAAAAAACTGGCCGGAACGCAGAGGAATTCCGCGCTTTCATGCAAAATCTTCGATCTGGTTGCATGCGGTTTCTTTGGGTGAAATGGTCGCAGCAACCCCTTTGATTAAAGCGTTGATGGCGTCTTATCCCAACGATAAAATTGTTTTAACGACCATGACCCCTACAGGGCGGGATCAGGCTGCGCGTTTAATTAAACAATACCCCAAGCAGATTCGAGTCTCCTACATTCCCTATGATTTACCGCGTTTTATCAAGCGGTTTATTAAATGTATTTCGCCGCGCATTTTGATCATTATGGAAACTGAATTATGGCCGAATACCATTGAAGTCACACATCAACAGCAGATCCCTATTTTGCTGGCCAATGCACGGATTTCGGATCATGCGTATCCCCGTTATCAGCGGATACGCCCTCTATTAAAGCGTATTTTTACTCAGATTAATTGTGTTGCGGCACAAAGCAGCCAGGATTTAGAGCGCTTTCAGTTGTTGGGGCTGGATATTAAAAAAGGGGTGCAAGCGGGCAATATCAAATATGATTTTACCTTGCCCTCTGACATCAAAGAAACGGCAGAGCGCTTTAAAGAAAAATGGCCGCCACGTTTAGTCTGGATTGCAGCAAGTACGCATGAAGGTGAAGAGGCGCAGATTCTTCAGGCTTATTTGTTGGCAAAGAAAAAGCATAAAGATTTGTTATTGATTTTAGTCCCTCGTCATCCCGAACGTTTTGATCGTGTTGCAGAATATGTCAAAGAAGCGGGTTTGAAATTAGCGCGACGCACGGAGAAAAAGCCCATCTCTGCTGAAACAGATGTCTTTTTAGGTGATAGTATGGGCGAGCTTCTTTTTTACTATGCGCTGGCTGATTTGGCCTTTGTGGGGGGTAGCTTGGTCAATATTGGCGGTCATAATATTTTGGAGCCTGCAGCCCTTGGCGTGCCGATTATTTGCGGGCCTTATATGCAAAACTCCAAAGCCATTGTGGCTGATTTTTTAATGAAAAAAGCAGTCGTTCAAACCACAGTTGAAAATTTCAGTATAGAAGTCCTGCGCCTCCTTTCTCGCAAGCGTGATCGTAATAGTTTAGCGAAAGCTGCCTCACTCTTACTGGAAAAAAATAAAGGCGTGCTACACTGTTTAACGGGTATTATTTCCTGGTTGATTCGATAAGAGGATTTTAAAATGAGAAAATATAGCGAAAGTCATGAATGGGTGGACTTAGACGGTGAGATCGCCACGATCGGCATTTCCAATCACGCTCAAACCTTACTCGGTGATATTGCCTTCATCGAGCTTCCTGCAATTGCTATGGCGTTTGAACAAGGCGATCCCATCGGTGTGATCGAGTCCGTCAAGTCAGCCTCAGATTTTTATGCGCCTGTTGGCGGAACGGTGCTTGCAATCAATGAAGTCATCGCAAGTCAGCCTACTGATTTAAATGGCCATGCAGAGTCGACTTGGTTGCTTAAGTTACAGCTTAAAAATAAAAAAGATTTAAATCGATTAATGACGGATGAAAAGTATAAAAAATCTGTTCAGACTGTATAAGAAATTTATTCTTGAAAAAAAACCTATTTTATGATACTATTAAAGCAATTTACTTAATAATGAAATGGAGTTTTATATGCTAGTTTATCATAATAAAAGATCCGCTCTTGGAGCCATTGCGGATAAAATAAGAGGAACAATGACTTTTTTTGCTTTGACAGAGAATGGTCGGGAGCTGCAAGGTCTGGCCTTAATTAATAAGCAACTTTTGCTTCAGAAGCAACGCGTTTCTTATTCGGAACTAAATTTCAAAGACGCACTTGAGCGTGCTGACTTGACAGAAGCTCAAAGAGAAGCTGTTTTTAAACCAGGTAGCCTCATGAGTCAGATTTATGGTGCGATGTTTCTTGAAAGCGGACCTCCAGATGCTATACCAGGTGCTATACCAGATGCTATACCAGATGCTATACCAGATGCTAAATCAAGTGCTAAACCAAATCCCTAGCGTCCGGTTTAATTGAGGGACCCCCGGCCACAGGCCAATATTAAAAAGGCTTACAGCCGATTTGGAGATGGCCTCGATTTGAATTCAGCCCTGCAATTTTTCACTAAAATTCATTTTTATATTCATTTGATAGAGCCTCTTGCAATATTCAGCAAGTGAGCGAATTTATTAATTCAGGGAAAGTAAAAATAATCAAAAAAAGAGGCAGGGCTGTCCAATTCTAATTTAGCTTAAATGGTGATATGCTAAGCATTTTAACTTAATGGAGATTAGGTGAATGCTTGAAAAACATTTGACTGGATTGCGAGACCCCAGAAGAGCGCAGGGTCAGCG
>CANJQG010000005.1 GCA_947476405.1 Thiotrichales bacterium | reverse complement strand
TGACCTCCTTAGGTAAATTGTTTTCGCAAACTAATTATACCACAAAGTCAGCAATTATGCCGTGTTCAGCCCTCTTTTTTTGATTATTTTTACTTTCCCTGAATTAATAAATTCGCTCACTTGCTGAATATTGCAAGAGGCTCAAAAGATAGGGATTTAAATGATGAAGAAAGCTTTAATGATGAGCGCGATTTTTTTGGCAATGACCGGTTCTGCTTATGCGAATATCCAAGCTGAGTCAGGAATCTATGTGAGTGGCATGGGCGGCTAGTCTATCTCGGGCGCACCTACTGCAGACAATATGGATGCAAGCAGCCAAACAGATCAAAATTTTATTTTAGGGGCGTCTGCTGGTTATGATTACGCTTTAAATCCACATTTAATGCTAGGTGGTGAGCTGGGTTATTTATACATGGGGCAAAATTCTTATGAAAATATTAGCTCTTATATGGGACCTTCTGGGACAAGCGCCACGCTTTCTAACTGGGGAATTCAATTATTGGCTACAGCAACCTATGTTTATTCTAGTGGCTTTAATGTATTTGGCAAGGCTGGCTTGATGTATGAAGATACCACAATGAACACGACCGGGGGTTCTGCTGAAATTATTGCAGATAATAATGGCAGTGAATCTGGCGTTGTTCCTGTTTTAGCCATAGGTATCGGCTACGATCTGACACAAAATTTAGATGTGACTTTTCAATATGAAGCAGTGTTAGGAGACAATTATAACTTTGTCTTGAATATCCTGCCAGAACCTGAAAGTCAAAATATTTTTGCTTTAGGCTTAAGCTATAAATTCGGCCAATAGTCATCAGGTTGTCACAAAATCCTCATGCTTTAAGCAATGCATGAAGGGTCAGGGCCTACATCTGCGCATTGACACACTTGCATGATTAACGATAAATCCAGAAACGGCACTGGCCCTGCGATTTTCAGAAAAATATTGCTTTTTCAGCTCTAATCCATTAGAATAACGTTTTTTTTGAAAATAAGGCTCCTTGATGAAAAACCATAATCCTGCGCCGCTCTTAAAAGCCTTCTTTGTTATCTTCATCACTTCTTTCTTATTTTTCTATGAATTTGCGCTAGGCAATATTTATGACTCTTTCGGGCCCTATATTGCCTCAGCTTTTCATCTTAACTCTACGCAATTGGGCCTGGTTGCAAGTTTGTATTTTTATACTGATCTTTTATTTTTAATTCCTGCAGGACTCATCATGGATCGCTACTCACCACGACTGGTGATTTGCTTTGTTTTGTTGATTTCATCCACTGGCGTCGCACTGACGGCTGATGCGCACAGCCTGACCTCTCTTGTGATTTTACGCCTACTCATGGGCTTTGGCGGCGGATTTTGTTTACTGGGCTGTATCCGAATCGCCGTCAATTGGTTTGATTCACGCTATATGGCACGCATCAGTGGCTTTATTATCACCATGGGAATGCTGGGCGGATTTTTAGTACAGACCCCCTTAACTTTATTGATTCATCATGCGGGTTGGCGCGAGGCCACGTTCGTTCTTGGACTGATCGGCTATGCATGTATGCTCTTGATTTTTATTATTGTACGGGATGTGCCAAAAGGCTTTGAAAAACAAGCCCAGGAACGCAAAAAAATTCATACCGACACGGGCTTATTACGCTGCTTAAAACTGGCTATTTTACGCAAACAAAATTGGTGCTGCGGCCTGTATACTGGGTTGATGAATCTACCCATTTTTATGCTGGGCGCACTCTGGGGCATCCCCTACCTGACCCAAGTCCACGGAATGAGCATCACCAATGCAGCCACCGTGGCAGGCATGCTTTATATTGGCACGATGATTGGCTCTCCGCTTGTTGGCATCCTTTCTGATCTGATGGGCCGCCGTCGCCTACCTATGCAAATCGGAGGCATTTTGTCTATTGGCCTGATTTTATTGGTGATGATTTCAGGCTGGCATAATTTCTGGTTCTTGCTGATTGACTTTTTATTACTGGGCATCATCACCAGCACACAGATTATCAGCTACCCCACTGTAATTGAAAGTAATTCCCGCGTCATCAGCAGCTCGTCTACTTGCGTCGTCTCCATGATGTGCATGGGCGGAGGTGCACTGATCCAACCTTTATTTGGATATTTACTTGCCTATAAAGGTCATGCAACAAGCCTTGTGACAGGGATTGATTATCCTGCAGCAAACTATCAGTTTGCAATGTGGGCCCTGCCTATTGCCTTTGTGATTGCTTTGTTTTTTAGTCTGTTTATTCGTGAAACCCGCTGTCAAAATATCAGCGAAGAAGTATAGGAGTACGCCATGAGCAAAAAAGTAGAAACCCTTGGATTTCAAACAGAAGTCAAACAATTATTACAATTAATGATTCATTCACTCTATAGCAATCAGGATATTTTCCTGCGTGAACTCATCTCAAATGCCTCAGATGCACTGGACAAATTACGTTTTTTGAGCCTTTCGGATTCAAGTCTTTACGAAAACGATAGCACCCTTCAAATCAAAATACGCTTCGATGAAAAAACGCATACCCTCAGCATTGAAGACAATGGCATTGGGATGAATTATGATGAAGTCATTCAAAACCTGGGCACCATTGCCAAATCAGGAACTAAAAATTTTATTGAGTCCTTAAGCGGAGATCAAAACAAAGATTTAAGCCTAATCGGCCAATTTGGGGTCGGTTTTTACTCTGCTTTTATGGTGGCAGAACAAGTCACGGTCCTCACCCGAAAAGCAGGTGATTCTGAACATTCCGCTGTGAAATGGGAATCAAAAGGTGATGGCGAGTTTACAATAGAAAACACAGCGCGCAGCGCACGTGGAACAGAAATTATTCTTGCCTTACGCAAGGAGTCATACAACTATTTGAATGCCTTACGCTTACAAAGTATTATTCATCAATATTCAGACCACATTCTCTTTCCCATTTTATTACAAAAAGAAGAGACGACTGAACTTGAACAAATCAATAGTACTCAAGCCGTATGGACAAAATCTAAATCTGATATTTCAGAGGCTGAATACCGTGAATTTTACCATCATATTAGCCATGATCATCAAGATCCACTGGAATGGATTCATTATCGCGTGGAAGGAAAACAAGATTATACAGCGCTACTTTACATTCCCAGCGCCAAAGCACCTGACCTTTTTAATCAAGACCGCAAAAATGGCCTGAAGCTCTTCATCGAGCGTGTCTTTATTATGGATAATGCAGATTTACTCCCTGGCTATCTCAGATTTATCAAAGGGGTGATTGATTCAAGCGATCTCCCCCTTAATATTTCGCGCGAAATTTTGCAGACCAATGCACTCAGCGAAAAAATTAAAAATGGCCTGACTAAAAAAATTCTCCAAACTTTAAACAGTATGGCGACGAATAGCCCAGAAAAATATCAGACATTCTGGTCAGAATTTGGCGTTGTGATGAAAGAAGGATTCACTGAAGACTTTCAAAATCAGAAGGACATTGCTGAGCTTCTCCGATTTGCAACGACACTTCAAAATGAAAGCACTCAAACCAGCTCACTCAAAGACTATACAAGCCGCATGAAAGAAGGCCAGGAAGTCATCTACTACATTATTGCAGATCAGTTTATTACGGCACAAAATAGCCCTCACTTGGAAATGTTCCGCGAACAGGGCCTGGAAGTTTTATTACTTTCTGATCGGATCGATGAATGGATGATGGCTTACCTCACTGAGTTTGAAGGAAAGAAATTTCAAGCTATTACCAAAGGTGAAGTCGATCTAAACAAAACCCCAGAAGAAAGCAAAGCACAAGAAGACGAGTCCATTGAATTTGACTCCCTCCTCAAGCAAATGACTGAAATATTGAAGGATCAAGTGGTTTCAGTACGTCTTTCCAAGCGATTAAAAGACTCTCCTGTCTGCCTGGTTGCAGATGAGCAAGGCTTATCCCTACATCTCCAGCGCTTAATGAGCCAAGCAGGGCAGGTGCTTCCGGAAAGCAAACCCATTCTCGAAATTAATCCGACGCACCCTCTTATTAAAAAATTACTGATTGAAACCAATGAAGGCGACGTAGAAAACTGGACACAATTTCTCTATGGACAGGCCTTGCTTGCAGAGGGAGGTCAATTAAAAAATCCAGCTTCTTTTGTAAAACAGATTAACATGCTTCTTTTGCGCATTTAAACGCAAAAGAAGACACTGCAATACAACTCTCTGTTTTAGCGAGGGCAACATTTTTACCTATTAAAACAACTATTTTAATTATAAAAACGAATTTATTTGCCAAAATAAATGACAATAACATTTAAACTTGCAATTTCACACCAATCCGGTAGAATAAGCATGAGTTCAATCTTGAACTAAAAAAATAATATAAAGGAGCACAGGATGAGTACCTACATTTACCTTCAACCAGGCAATTCCATCAAACATGCTGAATTATTAGCCTATGCAAAAAACAATAATTTAGGCACATTCAAAATTTTAGAAGAAAATGCCCAACTGGAAGCTGCATTGCAGAATGCAAAGTCTGGCGATCAGGTTGTTGTTTATGATGCATTAAGCTTAGCCCCCAACCATTCCGCTGTATTGAATATTTTCCAGGAAGCTTTAAGCCATTCAACTGACTTTCATTTTGCAAAATATAATCTAGCTTTTCATGCAAAACCACAAAGCAACTTGAACAGCTTGGTTCAACTATCACGTCGCATTGAGGCTGACTTTGTCTCTGAACGCAACCGCAATGCGATCGAAAAACGCCAGGAATATGGCATTATCTTAGGCCGTCCAAAAGGCCGCAAGAATCGCTCCCTTAAATTGGACAAATTTAAAAAAGAAATCATGCGTTATTTGGAACTCTCTATCAGCAAAGCATCGATTGCAAAACTGGTTGATTGCCATCCTCAAACACTCTATGATTGGATCGAACGCAATGAACTTGATGAAAAGCAAACATCACTTTCATCTGAACTAGAAAACGCTTAAAAGCGTGTCGCGGGACAGTCAAAAAGAGACCTTAGGGTCTCTTTTTTTTACCTATTCTCAGAAAAAATAATTATTTTAAATTCGCCAGAATCTGATCTACTTTTTCAGGAGTAAGATTTTCGTGATAATCTTTATTGATTTGCATCATGGGCGCGCCCGTACAAGCCCCCAGACACTCAAACTCTTTCAAAGTAAACATCCCATCTTTCGTGGTTTCACCAGGATGGATCTTCAGCTTTTTCTCCAGGTGATGCATAATCTGATCAGAGCCACGCAATTGACAACTAATATTTGTACATACATACAACTTAAACTTTCCGATGGGCTTTAAGTCGTACATCATGTAAAAACTAGCCACTTCCAAAACCGCAATTTTAGGAATGCCAATATAGTCTGCAACCGCTTCTAACAAAGAATCTGTCAAATAGCCTTGATGCCCATCCTGCACGATATGGAGAGCACCTAATAAAGCGGATTGGCGCTGTGTTTCAGGAAATTTTTTCAGCCAATAATCAATATCTATTTTGATCTGATTAGATAGCGTTATTTTTTCTATAGTACTCATCGGTCAATATCCCCAAAAACAATATCCATCGTCGCAATAATCGCCGGCACATCTCCCAGCATATGTCCTTGAACCATCTCATTCATTGCGGCCAAATGTGCAAAATCTGGCGCCCTCACCTTAAGGCGATAGGGCTTATTACTGCCATCTGAAATCAAATAAACTCCAAATTCGCCTTTTGGATGCTCAGTGCCAACATAGACTTCTCCTTCAGGAACGCAATAGCCCTCTGTAAAAAGTTTAAAATGATGAATCATTGATTCCATACCTACTTTCATCTGTTCACGTGCTGGAGGGGCAACTTTATGATCAGCCAGCATCACTTCGCCAGGATTCGCTTTCAGCCATTCTGCACATTGACGCACGATTTTTGTAGATTCCCGCATCTCCGCTACGCGCACGAGATATCGATCATAACAATCGCCTGTTTTTCCAACTGGAATTTGAAAGTTCAGCTTGTCATAGACTTCATAGGGCTGCTTTTTACGCAAATCCCATTCCACGCCCGACCCACGCAACATAGGGCCGGTAAAACCCAGCGCTATCGCTCTTTCAGGCGATACAACACCAATCCCAACAGTACGTTGTTTCCAAATTCGATTATCAGTGAGTAAAGTTTCATACTCATCGACGCACCCCGGAAAACGCTTTGTAAAATCTAAAATAAAATCCAGCAAAGACTGCTGACGATTTGCATTCAAGGCCTCACACTCTTTCGGACTTCTAAAAGGAGACACTTGATATTGCGACATCATGCTAGGCAAATCGCGATATACACCACCCGGCCTGAAATAAGCAGCGTGCATTCTCGCACCCGAAACCGACTCATAGCAATCCATCAAATCTTCACGCTCACGAAAAGCATATAAAAAAACACTCATTCCACCTAAATCTAACGAGTTACAGGCAATCCATAATAAATGATTTAAAATTCTTGTAATTTCAGCAAACATCACGCGAATATATTGCGCTCTCAATGGCGCTTGGATCCCAAGCAATTTTTCAATTGCCATCACATAAGCATGCTCATTACACATCATTGAGACATAATCTAAGCGATCCATGTAACCAATACTTTGATTAAAAGGCTTACTTTCCGCTAATTTCTCAGTACCGCGATGCAATAAGCCCACATGCGGATCTGCACGCACGACGGTCTCGCCATCTAATTCAAGGACCAAGCGTAAAACGCCATGCGCTGAAGGATGCTGCGGACCAAAATTCAACGTGTAGTTTTTAAATTCACTGCTCATCGTCCCTATCCTTCTAAATAACGATTATCATGCCGAATCACTTTAGGCACTAAAATACGGGGCTCAATTTCAACTGGCTCATAAATCACGCGCTTTGCAGCTGCATCGTAACGCACTTCTACCTCACCAATCAGCGGAAAATCTTTACGGAAAGGATGGCCGATAAAACCATAATCGGTCAATAGCCGCCGCAAATCAGGATGCTTTCTAAAAATAATACCAAATAAATCAAACGCTTCACGTTCAAACCAATTTGCTGAAGGCCAAATCGATACCACTGAGGCCACTTCAGGCCAATCATTATCTAAAAAACTCTTCAATCGAATCCGTATATTTTTAGAATAGGAAAGCAGATGATAGGCCACAGCAAAGCGCGAACCTGAATGTGCAGGATGTACACTGTGATTCACGCCTCGCGAAAATCCAGTGGAGGTTCCATTTTCAGTATCCCACTCCACATCACCAAAGCTAAAATAATCAACACCGGCAACATCGAGCAATTGATCAAATTCAAATTCATCACGTAAGATTTTAGCCAAGCCCAACAAGTTTTCGGCCTTGACAACAAGTGTCAACTCGTCCAGCTCAATCTGTAAATTCACCAGGTCAGGCAAACACGCACTGAGGGTTGTTTTTAAGGCCTCTAGCATTTAAAGTTTTCCTTGCGGTTAATTTTATTTTGCAATTGAATAATGCCATACATCAGCGCTTCCGCAGTTGGAGGACAACCTGGCACATAAATATCCACAGGCACCACACGATCGCAGCCGCGGACAACCGAATAAGAATAATGATAATAGCCTCCGCCATTCGCACAGGAACCCATCGAAATCACCCATTTTGGATCACTCATCTGATCATAGACTTTACGCAAAGCAGGCGCCATTTTATTGCACAAAGTTCCTGCGACAATCATCACATCAGATTGCCGGGGACTAGGGCGGAATACAATCCCAAAACGATCTAAATCATATCGCGAAGCACCCGCCTGCATCATTTCGACGGCACAACAAGCAAGACCAAATGTCATGGGCCATAAGGATCCTGTCCGCGCCCAGTTAATCAGCTGATCTGTGGTGGTTGTCAAAAAACCCTCACTACCAAAAGGGCTTTTTATTCCCATTCCAATGCTCCCTTTTTCCACTCGTAAACAAAACCAACTGCCAATAAAACCAGGAAAATCAAGACAGAAAACAAAGCATGATGCCCTAATCCGCGCATCGATACGGCAAAGGGAAACAAAAAAGCGACTTCCAAATCAAAAACAATAAACAAAATGGCAACTAAATAAAATTTAATGTCGAAGCGGGAACGTGCGTCATCAAACTCAGGAAAACCACATTCATAAGGCGCCGCTTTTTCAGAACTCGGCCGATTGACTCGCAGAATTTTTCCAATGATTTTTCCCATCATAATAGCGGCAACCGCAATGATAGATGCCACAATCAGAAACACTAAAATAGGCAGATATTGACTCAACATCAGGCTTACCCCTCTTCTTAAATTCAAGTCATTATAACTGAATTACTGCGCACTCTGCAATTCCAATCTTGCTCAGCAATCATAAATATTAAGCAGCCCCTCTGACTGACGCCGAAAACGTTTGTAGGTCCAATCATATTGACTAGGATATTGACGGATACAGTCCTCTAAGGTTTGGTTCATGGCAGTTGCGGCTTCGAGCAAATCCGCATGATGAATTTCAGGACGGACCGGCAAAATATGCAAATGAAAGCCTTGCCCCGGCTGTAAGCGCTCTAAAAAAAGAAAATATGTGGGTGCCTGAGTTTTATACGCTAAACGCGCAGGCAGGCCGATCGTCCACGCTGACAAACCAAAGAAAGGCACAAATAATCCGCCTGTTGCACCCCCATCATGATCACAAGCCATGCCCACAACGCCCCCTAATTTCAAGGCTCGAAAGAGGGCCATCACACCCACTTTATCGGTGGGCACAAAATGCCCGCCAAAATGATCACGTTTGTTTTTAGTCAATTGTTCAATCAATCCCTTTTGCGGCTTATACAGCCAAGTCCCTGAATATTTAGGCGACACATAGGCATTCATTAAATAAAAAGCCCCCATATGCGCACCTAATAAAATCACGCCTTTCTGTTTATTAAAATCCTCGATAAGCGCCGCTTCACCGGATATGCATTTGAATTGTGATAATAATTTTGAGTGTGGCTTTGTCCAAATTGCCGGAGCCTCTAAAATTTCTTTTGCCTTTTCTTTCAAAACTTGACGCGTCAAAACATCTCTCTCAAGAACTGTTTTCTCTGGAAAACAGGCCTGCACATTCAGTTCCGCACTCCGACGCAACTTGCTATGACTGCAATATAAAAACCAGCCCATCACATTCCCCACCCGATGCACGATCGAAAAAGGCAATGCACCCCAAGACACGAGGAGCAGCTTGGCAAAAAACACTTTCACGAGGTGCCCGCCACCATCATCTCTCCCACCCAAATTGAACCGGTCTGAATGCGTTTTCGCACATCAACATCGGCGCCAACGGAACGAATATTACGCAACATTTCTTTGAGATTCCCTGCAATCGTAATTTCAGAAACAGGAAATTGAACTTCCCCATTCTCAACCCAAAAACCAGACACCCCTCGAGAATAATCGCCCGTCAACAAATTTAAGCCCTGACCAATCAGCTCAGTCACCACTAAACCCTGCCCCATTTCTTGTAGCATGGTTTGAAATTCTAAGGCTTCAGTATTTCGAACAAATACATTTCGCACGCCTCCTGCATGACCTGTAGTCTGCATTTTCAATTGACGGGCGGAATAAGATCCCAAAAGATAGCTTTTCACAATCCCTTTTTCGACTAGATTTTGCGGTGCAATCGCCACGCCCTCCCCATCGAAAGGTGTGCTTCCGAGGCCGCGCAATACAAAAGGATCTTCAAATAAAGTTATACTTTCAGGAAAAATCTGCTGGCCCAACGAATCTAAAAAGCAAGTCGTTTTACGATACAAATTCCCCCCACTCACCCCTTTAAAATAAGCCCCTATCAAACTTCCCGCTACAGATGCCTCAAAAATAACCTGTACTTTTCCGGTGGGAATTTGGCGTGAATTCAATCGCTGCAAAACCCGCTTTGCCGCATCCTGAACAATCCGCTCAACAGGCCATAAATCCTCAAAACAACGCGCACTGCTATAACTATGATCCCGCTCTTTTTGCCCCTTCACCTCAGCAATGAGCCCGATGGATAAATCATGAGAAGTCGCTTGAGTTCGCGCCAAAAACCCATTTGAGTTTCCATATACATTCACCCCCGCATAGGTATTGAAATTTGCGCCTTCAGAACAAGTGATTCGCGAATCAATACTGAGGGCTCTTTTTTCACAGTCTTTCGCCTGTAAAATCGCAGCTTCAATATCATGAGGATAGGGATGATAAAGATCCAACTCGGGCCAATCCTGCGCTAAAAAAGAAGGATCTGCCAGGCCAGAATAAGGGTCATCCAAGGTAAATTCTGCAATATGGCAGGCCACGGACAAAGCCTCATCCATACTCTCTGCGCTCAGATCAGAGGTGTCTGCCGAGCCTTTTTTTCGACCAAAATAAACTGTAATGCCCATCGATTGATCTTCATGATGCTCAATCGTTTCCAGTTCTTGATTACGCACATTAACACTAAAACCCGCGCCTGTTGTTAAGCCGACCTCTACTTCACTCGCCCCTTTCGCCTTCGCCTTTTTTAAAATCTCGGCGACTTTTTCTTGATAAAAACTATCCTGATTCATTTTTTTCCTTAACTATACCATCATCTTAATCAACAATTTCTTGAGCAATTCAACTCGACTTAAAGCCTTCCAACCCAATTGACGAAAGGCTTTCACGGCATAATGCTCATCCTGATACAAACGATTCAGTAATGAGAACCCCAGACTATACAGCTGATTATGTATTTTGACACGCTTTGAATAATTTTGCAGCGGCGCTTTTTCTTTTAAAACCTCAAGCAGAGCAGCGACATCATGAAACCCGAGGTTTACGCCCTGACCCGCCAATGGATGAACCGTGTGTGCAGCATCCCCGAGCAATGCAAAGCCTTTTCCGACATAGCTTTCAGCCTGTTGTGCAAACAGGGGAAACTGCCCTATTTTGGAGATCCGCTTTAATTTTCCCAAATCAGGAAACGCCTGCTCTAAAGCTTCTAAATCAAAGGTTTGCGTGCTGGGCAATGTCCAAACCACGGAAGACCAGTTTGGTTTAAACAATGGTAAAAAGGCTAAAGTTCCAGTCTCCAAAAAACGCTGATAGGCGAGCAGTCCATGCGGTTTTTCGCTCTCAACATGGCAGACCCAGGCGGTTTGCTGATAATCCATGATCTCCATATTTACATTGAGTTGCCGCCGCAATTGACTATTCCCGCCCTCTGCAATCAGCAATATTTTTACAAAAATAGGGTCTTGATCCTGCACATGCACAATCCAACCCTCAGGCACACGCTCCACCCGCTCTGCCCGCGCTTTAATCTGCGCCAAATCCAAGGCTTTCAAACGCTGATTGATTGCTGCATTCAGGTGCTCATTCTCCACAATATAGCCCAAGCGCAGCTGACCGATCTCACTCCCACGCAAAGATAAGCGGGCTGATTCATCCGTCAGCTCCATCCCCAAAATTTCTCCCAAACGTGCGGGATCCAAATAGTCAAAAATAGATTCTTTCTGAAGCAAATCAATCGAAAACGGCGTCAAAGCACTCACTCGCAAATGAGGAATCTCTTCCAGTGGAAGGGGATCATTGGGCTCAATCAATGCAAGCGAAAAATGACGCGCGAGACAAGCCGCAGCAAAACTGCCCACCATCCCGCCTCCGACAATTCCAATCTCATATTTTTGCATGGTTGATTCCGACTTTCACTCAGCCTGAAATTCTATCAAAGTTTTGCACGGATAGATATGCGCCCAGTACGTTTTATCTGGAATATCATCCGAAATAGAGAGAGAGCGATAGAGAGTATAATGCCACTAAAAATCAAGACAGTTTTTCAGGCCCTCTAATTCCCGTTTTTATGCAGCAACTTTAAATTGCTCGGCAATACTCTGATGATAGCCGGAGGGTCACGGTATTAAAATGGTATTTTTTGGCGGGATCATATTCCACATCAAGATCCGTCACAAAGCCGTGAATGAATTTGCATTCGCCTGTGGGACTAAGATAACTTAAATGCGCATTACAAAAGACAATCTGTTTGAAATCCAGCGCTGCATCCAAACGCAGTTGTACATTGAGCGTATAGCATTGACTCAGGGTATCTTCATACCTAAAATGTTGGGTAACATGCGAAATCAGGCCACCCTTTCCATCAATAGATAACATATAAACAATCCTAATAGTGATCAGATGTCTAAATTTTATGCTTAACATTGAGGGCGGTCAAGAGGGACCTCCCTTCACTGAGAACGGCTGCATCTTTACATCCGCCCAAGAAAAAGTACCCAGATTACAGTTTTTTAATTTTTAGGATCAAAACCAATTTTTCCATAAAAAAGTACGCACAAATATACTCAACCAAATCAGGCTTAAACACGCTACAAAAACCCAGCCTAGAATTTTGAAAAAACACATCTCTGTTTGCACGCCTAAAGTCACAGTAGCCATGGTGTAGACACCTAAAGGGAACGTATAGGCCCAAAAACCCAAATTAAATTTAAGCTGACCTTGTACTAAATAATAAAGGGTCGCGACACACGCAATCATAAACCACCAACTTGCCAATGCCCAGAGCAAAACCCCAATCAGCAAGCCTATTCCTGGAAGCAACCTGATGAGACTAGCGACGGCCTCCGCATGCACAGCCGATAATAAATTTGCATTACTGCCAATCAATAAGAGCGCGAGAGCCCCTGTTCCCGTTGGACCCAAAGGCAGCCAAATGGACGCTGCCAATTCTTTTGGTGGCAGTTTATGAACACATAGCCTGTGAAAGAAAATAACCAAAATACTCAATGCAAGAGACACTGAGATAGCCCACAATATCAAACTGCAAAATAAAATCGTTAAGCCATGCGCAATCGAAAGATGCGGAAACAAAAGAGCACCCCCTGCAGCTGCAACTTCACAGGCCACAAAAGGAAGCAACCATACAGCCGTCATACCCTCCAAATCATGTTGCTGGCGGGTAAACATACAATAAGGAACCACCAACACACTGAACAAAGAGAGACCGACATCAAACCACCACAAGAACGTCGCGATTTTTACAGCAATATCCCCAAAAATGGGCAGCCCAAAGAGGATAAATCCATTGACGATGGTCATCAGCCCCATTGGAATACACCCTAAAAACATGGCCTGAGAGGAATGATGAAGCAGGCGCCACCAAGAAGCGGGATAAAGAACACTCTGAGCAATCAGCACCAGCGTAAAAAATAAAAATAAAGCGATATTAATAATCCACAGCACGGTGGAAAAAAGCGCAAGCCAAGGAAACATCCCAGAAAGTGTATTGATACAAATCGCAGTGATACCCGTTCCCATTGTCGTTGCATACCAGTTGGGTGTGAAATTCTTAATAAAATGCACATAATACGCTCTTTGATACATCATGACTCCTGGTCTATTGTTTTGACGGCTATGTAGCTTTATTCTAAACGCATCTGTATAATAAGTAAAATGGATAATTTAAATAATACCTATCAAATAAAATGATTAAAATTAGCTTGCGTCAATTAGAGATTTTTTGTGCCATTGCCAGAAAAGGCCAGGTCACCAAGGCCGCAGAAACAGTCGGCTTAAGTCAATCTGCGGCCAGCATGGCCCTTGCGGAGTTAGAGCGAGCGCTAGGAGGCCCATTATTCATCAGAGAGGCCAGGCGTCTGCGCCTGAATGTATTGGGCGAAAAAACATTACAGCACGCTGAGGCCTTAATTGAACAAGCTAAAAAGATAGAATCGCTCCTGCGCAATCCTCATCACCAATTGACCGGAAATTTAAAAATAGGGGCCAGCTCAACCATCGGCAACTATATTCTTCCCAATTATTTGCTAGCATTTAAGCAAAAACACCCTCAGGTTAACATTGAACTCAGGGTCTCCAATACAGAAAAAATCATTCAAGATCTGATGAACTCTGATTTAGAGATTGGTTTTATTGAAGGCTCTTGCTTTAACCATAAAATTACGAGACTGAAGTGGATGGAAGATGAACTCACGATCTTTTGTAGAAAAAACCATCCACTCACCCAAAAAACAAAACTGAACTTAAAGGATTTACGGGACTACCCATGGATCTTACGTGAATATGGATCAGGTACTTTAGAAATGATAGATAAGGCCCTATCAGAGTTAAATTTTTTGGAAAATCCATGGTTACGCCTAGGGAGCAGTGAAGCCATTAAGCAGGTCATTCAAAAAAGTGATGCCCTGAGCATTTTATCACGGTCTTTAATCACGCAAGACCAAACGCATGGCGTGCTTTCAATACTCGAGATCCCCGAGTTTAAATGCAAGCGTGACTTCTATCAAATTCAACTCAAAAACCGTGCTGGGTCAAATTTAATCAAACATTTTCAAGCGTTCTTAAAAAATAGCTGATTGATACCCTATCTGCATACCTTGCACTTTCACATCCGCCCAATCATCACATCATTCAATATTTTTCGCGCAGGCCGAATCACCTCTAAACCATGCAACATCACATTGCGCAGTGCTTTAACCGGCCACTCCGTGCGCTCGAACACTTTGATGAATCCATGCGTCACACCCGACATCTGCTTTTGCTGAGAGCCTGACAGTGCAGCGTATTCTGCCCAAATTGAGGCATCCAACTTTTGACCGCGATGCCGCCGAATCACTTCGACAAACATCAACACATCTCGCACTGACAAATTAAAGCCTTGACCTGCAACGGGATGCAGCAAATGCGCGGCATTCCCCAGCAAACCCACCACACCTTCATAAATCTGAGAGGCAGTGGCACGCTTCAAGGGGTAGGCCACCAGATTTTCTATTTTTTGAAAAATCCCGGCACGATAACCGAATATTTTTTGCAAATCCTGACAAAATAGTGCATTGGGAAGGGATTGCTGAACCTTGGCTAAATGCGTCGGCAAGACCCAAACCAGCGTCATTTGACCGGGCACATTCGGCAATAAAGCAATGGGACCCTCCCGCGTGAATCGCTCAAAGGCTTTATCACACTGAATTTGACTCATCGTGATCGGCCCAATCAAGGCAGTCTGCTGATAATCATACTCATCCAAAGTCCAGCCCATTTTTTGACGTACAATGGATTCCACTCCATCTGCACCAATCAAAAGCGAAGCATTAAAAATCTGCTCCCCTACCTGCAAAGCTGCGCCCGTTTCCGTCACAGTGATATGGGTCACTTCGCCTTCTATACATTGAATTTCTGGACAAGCTAAAACCTGATTCTGCAGAAACGCGAGCAAATGATTAAAGGGGACGCCATAGCCCAAAAACGGCAGATTTTCTTCTTTTGCTTCAATATGAACGACGCCTGAATGCCCACGATCCGACACTTCAATATGCTGAATAGGAAAGCCCTGCTGATGAATCACCTCCGCCAAACCCCAGGCTTCAAACAATTGAACCGTGCCATAATTCAAACCTAAATTACGCGTGTCTTTTTGATTCTGAAGGGGGATATCACGGATTATTTTTTTTTCCACAATTAAAACACGCAGGCCCTCACGCGCCAGCAGCAACGCCAAAAGCGCTCCAACCAGCCCGCCCCCGACCAGGGCGATATCAATGCACGGATGCGTTTTGATCATGATTGAATAGATGACGTAATTCCGTCGCGATCGCAATCACCGCAATCTTGACGAACTCGACTAATTCCAAATAACGGGCTTCGCTTTCCGGATCTTTTTGATCTTCCGGCGCCATTTCAACACGCGAGATATCCAGCAAATCAGTAATCGCCTCCTGAATATCTTTGCTTTTATTATCCTGAATGGCCACCCCTAAAAGATGCAGGCCCGTCAAATAGCCCTGACACCATTCAGCCAAATGCTCAATGCGCTCTTCCAGCGGCGCCTCATCATCCGGCAATAATAAAGGCAGTGAAAAATCATCCGCCGCAAAAGCCTGGGCCGTCACTTTAAATAAGTGTTGTAACGTGCGATAAGCTTGCTGACCTTCCAGATTGCTGGCTTCGATATGTTCATTCAACAAAGAATCAACCCAAGCCTCCTGACGCAGGGTGACATCCGCAGATAAAAAGGCACATAAAAGCCCATGTGATTCAGCAGCAGTCCCTAATGAAGAAAGGATAGAGAGTGCTTCTGCGACATCTACCAGGGTGGGCAAAGCAGTATTCATTTAAGGTCCTCAGGATTAGGATTTTCAGGCCGGAAAACCGGAATTTTATTGCCTTGTTCATCAATCGAAACATAGGTAAATAAGGCCTCTGTAACACAAGAACGGCTATCACTCACGCCGCCTTCATTCACCCATGCGGTCAATTTAAAAGTCATTGAGGTATTTCCAATTTTTTGCAATTGCGCATAACAACAAATTGTATCTCCCACTTTAACTGGATTACGAAAACGCATGGCATCAATGGCAATCGTCACAATCCGGCTACGTGATAATTTGCGGGCTGCAACAGCGCCACCGAGATCCATTTGGGACAATAACCATCCACCAAAAATATCGCCATTAAAGTTGGTATCTTTGGGCATGGCGATCGTACGAATGACAAGATCACCTTCAGGGATACTGGATATGGGCATTGTTTGCATCGATTCACCTCGGTTTATTCAGGCATAGCATATCGAGAATCAGACCATTTTGTCAATAATTCACTTTCTTTTAGGTGATTTATCTTGCATAATAAAGTAAAAAACCAAAGGAGTGTTTCACTATGACAACCCGCAATGCAAAGTTAACCCTAGATACAGGCGCTGAATTTGATTTACCGATTTATAGTGGAAGTGAAGGACCCGATGTCATCGATGTCTCCGCTTTAAGCAAAAGTAATCTTTTTACCTTTGATCCAGGATTCATGTCCACTGCCGCCTGCCGTTCCGAAATTACATTTATTGACGGTGACAAAGGGATCCTCCTGCATCGGGGTTATGCGATCGCAGATCTTGCACAAAACAGCAGTTATCTAGAAGTCTGCTATCTGCTTCTGAATGGCGAACTGCCGACTGCCGAACAAATGACCACCTTCAAAAAGAGCATTAAATATCATACTTTGATTCACGAACAAGTCGTCCAATTTTTCCGTGGCTTTCGACGGGATGCACATCCCATGGCCGTCATGGTCGCAGTCGTCGGCGCGCTCTCTGCTTTTTATCATGAAAAACTCAATATTCATGATCACGATAATCGTGAGCTGGTGGCCCACCGTCTAATTGCAAAAATGCCGACCATTGCCGCCATGTGCTATAAATATGCGCTGGGTCAGCCTTTTATGTATCCCCGCAACGACCTGACTTATGCCGAAAATTTTCTCTATATGATGTTTGGCACCCCTTGTGAAGAATACAAACCCAATCCTGTTTTTGCGAAAGCGATGGACCTGATTTTTATCCTGCATGCGGATCATGAACAAAACGCCTCTACTGCAACCGTCCGCCTGGCTGGATCAACAGGCGCCAATCCTTATGCTTGTATTGCAGCAGGAATCTCGGCTTTATGGGGCCCCGCTCATGGTGGCGCGAATGAGGCCGCCTTAAAGATGCTGATTGAAATCGGCCACCCTGACAATATCGATGCCTTTATCGCCAAAGTCAAAGATAAAAACAGTGGTATTCGTCTGATGGGTTTTGGACATCGTGTTTACAAAAACTTTGACCCCCGCGCGACGGTCATGCGCGAAACCTGTCAAAAAGTATTAGCTGAACTGGGTGACAACAATAATCCCATTTTACAAGTGGCTATGCGTCTCGAAAAAATTGCCTTGAGCGATCCCTACTTCATCGAACGCAAGCTCTATCCCAATGTCGATTTTTATTCTGGCATTATTTTAAATGCGATTGGCATTCCCACCTCGATGTTCACGGTTATTTTTGCTTTAGCCCGAACGGTCGGCTGGATTTCACAATGGAATGAAATGATTGGTGACAAAGACTCCAAACTCGGACGTCCACGCCAGCTCTACATCGGCAAATCTGAACGTCCCTATGAAGATATCAAAAAACGGAAATAATGCGATTGTTTAACGCTTATCTTTCGCAACAAAAAGCTTGGATCGGGCAGTTCAGATCGGGCGAAAGCCTCGAAATGAGTTGCCCCTTCGAAATCAAACCCGAAAAACCAAATGGTAAAGCGGTTTTATTGATTCACGGCTTTTTAGCTTCACCCTATATCATGCGTTCAATCGGTGAATTTATGGCTGCGCACGGTTATCTTGTGCGTGCGATTTTACTACCCGGACATGGCACTGACTTTAATCAGCTGCGCACCGTCAAATATCAAGACTGGCTTGACGTCTGCCGCGACGCGATTCGCTCCATCCAAAGCGAATGCGGAATTGATAACATCAGCATCATCGGATTTTCACTGGGTGCAACCCTCGCCTTACTGATGAGTTTTGAGTTTAAAATCAGCGCGCTGGGCTTGATTTCACCTTGCTTTGGAATTTCCAGCACGGCCAAAACATTCCCGCTATTATGCCATTTGAAAATGGATAAAATATTGCCTGATTTAGGCTGCACGCAAAGCCAGCCCATCAATCATGCCAGCTATCAACGCTTCCCGATTTGTGCCGTCGCTGAAGTTCAAAAAGTAATAACGCTCTATCAACAGAAAGGGAGGCTCCAAAAAACCTGGCCCCGCATTTTCGGCGCGATGAGCCTGGATGATCAAACCGTCAAGCCAGAAGCCACACTCGCCGCCTTCAAGCATTTTCCGCCTGAATCAAGCTGCCTCAAAATATATCGCGGCGCAGAATTTAAAAATGCACCGGAAATCAAAAGTCTCTCTCATGTCGCCTTACCCGCTTCGCCACAAGACCCCTATTTCGGCAAAAACGGCCGCTATTATGGAAAACTTCCCCCTGACACGCCTTTTGGGGAACCCACCTGGCGTGACAAAGGAAAACCCCTCAAGCGCTTAACGTATCATCCTGATTTTGACCTCATGATGAATGCGCTTTTGGCGTGTTTTAATACCCCATAACACTGCCATTACCTTCAGGTTTCCATGACGATCTTCTACACGCTAAAAAAACAGCTGCTATAACTGGTGGCGCGAGAATGGGGCCTAGGACTGGCATGATCATTGGGACAACTCCTGGTGCTGCTCCCGGAATTGCTGCTGCCCCTGCTGCTGGTACTCCTGCTCCTGGTGCTCCTCCTGCCATGATAATCTCCTTAAAGTTTTTATAGTTCAACTACTTTAATTAAGTAGCTTCTTCAAATATAACCTAAAAAAATAAAATCGTCAATATAATTTTTTACCAACCGCATAATCAAAAGTATATAATTAACATGTCATTCAAAAAGAGAAAAAGCGCTTTTTGAACACAGATTGCGTTTTTAGGCTGATCTATGCGACAATAAGCGGGTTATTTTTCTTTCCAGGAGTTCAGCCCCATGTCCCGTATCGCAATCAATGCTGCAGAAATTAGAGCTGCGTTTGACAAATTATTAACCCAGGGCACGGAGCCCAATGCCAAAAACATACGGGATCTTTTGCAAAAAGGCACGCTTCCCAGCATTCAAAAACAAATCGATGGGATTATCAAGAGCATTAAGCCTGATTTGCTTTCAGACATTCATCCCGTGCAGCCTGAACCAGAACCTGTACCCACTCCAATTCCTGTCGTTGCGAAAGCACCTATATCTGCACCCGAACCTATTGTTGTTCAAAAGCCGGTGACCATTCAAATCAAAACGCCTATTGAAGCACCCGCACCGCAACAACCCACCCACAATCAAAATGCACAACACACTCAAAAACGCCCGCAATTTCAAGTGAAAAAACCACAACAGCAACAACAGCAACGCCGCGAGCCCCAGCATCAAAATCAAAACCAGAATCACGCTCATCATCAAAACCAACATCAAGCGCCGAATCAAAATCAACATTTTGATTATGAGCCCACGCCGGAAGCCCCTTTAGAAAGTTTATCTGCAGAAGCTCTGGTCATTAAAATCAGACGTCTGGAATCCTCTTTATTAAAAGAGCAAGCCCGTCGCGAAACCGCCGAAAAAATCGCACTGGAAACCAAAGACTATGCCGACCTCATCAAAGAACAAGTCGCTCATCGCATCAACGATCTCCGTCAAAATATGGATCTGGTCATTGAACAGTTAAAAACGCAATTGCGTGAGCAAAAACAAACTTACGCCGATGACTTAAAATCCTATCAGGATCAAATAAACAAGGCCAATCAAGGGCTACTGACAAACTGACCGAGATGAAACACCGTCATGGCATAGAGATCACTCGCATTATAGCGTTTGATCACATTGAAATTATGAAAAACAAACCAATATTCAGGGCCATTTACGCCTTGTAATTTCAGTAGTTTCGCCTGCATATTCTCATCCCTTTTAGGATGCGAAAGATTCACCGGGACAATGCCTGCATGAGCGAATGCTTTGAGGCTTAAGCTTTGATTAACGAAAGCGTCAGGGATGGGCTGATCATGAAGATCAATCGCCTGCAATGCAACGGGCATGCCTTTTTGCCAACCCATTTTTGCAAAATAATGCCCCACACTCAAAATCACATCATCTGGATTTGAAAATAAATTGGGATAATGATGCCCAGAAGCTACCGCATACTGACGATAGGCACTGGGCATAAATTGCGGCATCCCCAAAGCACCGGCGTAGGAACTTTTAACGGCCAGCGGATCAAAATGCGCATCGCGATTTAACACCAGAAACTGTGCCAGTTCATTTTGAAAATACGTCTCCCGCCGAGGATAGGCAAACGACAGGGTATACAAGACATTCAAAGCACTAAAATGTCCTTCATTCAAGCCATAGCGCGTTTCCACCCCGAGAATAGCCACGATCATTCCAGGTGGCACGCCATAACGATTTTGCGCTTGCTGCAATATTTTCGGGTGTTGTTTTAAAAAAACCCGCCCCTCCTGAATCGTCTCAGGCGTAATAAATAAAGCTTGATATTGATACCAGGACAATCTTTTTTCACTCGGATGGTTCATTTGATTCGTCAAACTCGGCATTATTTTAGCCTGAGCCAAGAGTGCACTCAAACTGTTCGCATCAAAATGATATCGGGTGACCATCTGCTGCACGAAGGCATTCACATTTTCAGAATGCACTAAATCAGCAACAGGCGATGGTGAGGGCGATGACAGAGGAACTGAAAGTGAAACAGATTGTTCAGGCGCTGTACTACAGGCTACAAGCAACAGAAAACTCGCAAGAACAGCTAATTTTTTCATCGCGACCTCCTCCCTTCTTCTTATTCATTGAGTGTAATGAAAATAAGGGTTTGCGTCAATTGCTTGACAGTTTAGGGCAATGCAAGCTAAGCTTAATTTTTAAAAATTGAGGCAATACGATGAAAAAACACTTTTTTCACTCTGGGATGATTCTTTTATTTGGCTTCGGCTTATCCGCCTGTAATTACGAAAAAGTCCCTGTGCCACCCCCCAGCTACGCCAATCCACCCCCCAGCTTCAATAGCAATAACACACCACCCAACCTTCACCCCACACTGATGCTCCAAAAAACAACTTCAACCAACAAACTCAATATTCTTTCTGATTCTTAATCCCTCTTGAAATCCACTTAACTCGTCCCCATTTATTTTAAGACGTTAGTTAAAAGAGGAAAATCATGACCGAAAACGAACACGATGTCGCAGACGAAACGATCGCGACACCTGAATACAAAAAATTACTGGCTCAAGAGCAAATTGAGTTTTTAGAAAAAGAGTGGCACAGTTCTGAGGAAAAAGCCACTGAAAACTGGGACAAACTGCTACGAGCCATGGCTGAACTCGAAAACATGAAGCGCCGAGCTGAACGGGATGTCTCCAACGCACACAAATACGCATTAGAACGCTTTATCGACACCCTACTCCCTGTTGCAGACAGCTTGGAGCAAGCCTTACTGAATTGCAAGGCTGGGCCTGATGATGAGACGCTACGCGCAGGTTTAGAAATGACTTTAAATATGTTTGTGCAAGGCCTCGGCAAATTTGGCGTCAAAGTATTAGACCCTACGGGACACTCTTTCGACCCCAACTTACACGAAGCGATGATGCAACAAGAGTCAGCAGATCACCCTCATAATACGGTCATCGCTGTCATGCAAAAAGGCTATCTGCTCCATGATCGCCTCGTCCGTCCAGCTCGGGTAATTGTGAGCAAAGGGGCTTGAAATTTTTAAATTCACCCCCATCTACTAATTAGAATTTAATTTTAAAGGAGAATACACCATGGCAAAAGCAATCGGAATCGACTTAGGCACCACCAACTCATGCGTCGCAGTCATGGAAGGCGGCACCTGGCACGTTATTGAAAACTCAGAAGGCGCACGCACCACGCCCTCCATCGTTGCCATCACCAACGAAGGCGAAACGATCGTCGGCCAAGCGGCAAAGCGTCAAGCCGTTACCAATGCAAAAAATACCTTCGCCGCTGTTAAGCGCTTAGTCGGTCGTAAATTTGACGACAGTGAAGTACAAAAACACATCATCCCTCATACCGCCTACAAAATTGTCAAAGCCGATAATGGCGATGCATGGACCGAAGATGAAAAAGGCAATCGTCGCGCACCGCCTCAAATTTCTGCTGAAGTCTTACGCAAAATGAAAAAAACCGCTGAAGATTATTTGGGCGAAACCGTCACCGAAGCGGTGATCACGGTTCCCGCGTACTTCAATGATGCTCAACGTCAAGCCACCAAAGATGCCGGACGCATCGCAGGCCTGGATGTCAAACGCATCATTAACGAACCCACCGCAGCAGCCCTCGCTTACGGCATTGATAAAAATGTCAAAGCAGATTCCATCGTTGCAGTCTATGACTTAGGCGGCGGCACCTTTGACGTTTCGATTATTGAAATCGCTAAAGTCGATGGCGAAAGTCAGATCGAAGTCTTAGCTACCAATGGCGACACCTTTTTGGGCGGCGAAGATTTTGACCGCAAATTAACGGAATATCTCATCGAAGAATTCAAAAAAGAATCCGGTGTGGACCTTAAAAATGATATGCTCGCCGTTCAACGCTTGAAGGAAGCCGCTGAAAAAGCGAAAATTGAATTATCCTCCAGCCAACAAACCGATATCAATCTCCCCTACATTACGGCAGATGCCACAGGCCCAAAACATTTAAACATCAAAATCACCCGCGCTAAATTCGAATCCTTAGTGGAAGACCTCATTAAACGCTCCATCGAACCTTGCAAAAAAGCCTTGAAAGACGCCAATATCAGCATCTCTAAAATTGATGAAGTGATTCTGGTCGGCGGCCAAACCCGCATGCCTAAAGTGCAGGAAGCGGTCAAAGATTTCTTTGGAAAAGAGCCCCGGCATGATGTGAATCCGGATGAAGCCGTTGCGATTGGTGCGGCGATTCAAGCCGGCGTCTTGACCGGTGAAGTGAAAGACGTACTCTTGCTTGATGTCACGCCTTTGTCTCTTGGCATCGAAACCATGGGCAGCGTTATGACGAAATTGATTGAGCGCAACACAACGATCCCGACCAAGAAAAGTCAGATTTTCTCAACCGCAGATGACAATCAAAGTGCGGTGACGATTCATGTATTGCAAGGCGAACGTGAAATGGCAACGGCCAATAAATCATTAGGGCGCTTTGATCTCTCAGGCATTCCTCCTGCACCACGCGGCACCCCTCAAGTCGAAGTAACCTTTGACATTGATGCCAACGGAATTTTGCATGTCTCCGCGAAAGATAAAGCCTCTGGAAAAGAGCAATCCATTATCATTCGTGCAGCCAGTGGACTTTCTGAAGAAGAAGTGATCAAAATGGTTAAAGATGCAGAACTCAATGCCGAGGAAGATAAAAAATTCCACGAATTGGTCACCACACGGAATCAAGCGGATCAACTGATCCATGCTAGCCGTAAATCACTCAGCGAATTGGGCGACAAAGTCCCCGCAGACGACAAAACGGCGATCGAAACAGCTACAAAAGAGCTTGAAGAAGTCCTTAAATCAGAGGATAAAGATCTCATTGAAGCGAAGACCAAAGTGCTGTCTGACGCATCAGCCAAACTCGCCGAAATGCTGTATCAAGAAAAACAATCTGCTGAAGGCGCCCCTACCGAAGAGGCCAGCACTGCAGACAACGCCAATGATACGGTTGATGCGGAATTTGAAGAAGTAAAAGATAAGAAAGAAGATTAATCAAGATGGCAACAAAACGTGATTATTATGAAGTCTTAGGCGTCGCTAAAAACGCCTCAGAAGCAGATATTAAAAAAGCTTACCGCCGCATGGCTATGAAGCATCACCCTGATAAAAACGCAGGGGACAAAGCAGCGGAAGAAAAATTTAAAGAAGCCAATGAGGCCAATGAAATTTTAAGCAATGCGCAAAAACGCGCAGCCTATGATCAATTTGGTCATGCCGGTGTCAATCAACAAGCGGGGGGAGGTGGCCAAGGCGGCTTCCACCAAGGTAATTTTACCGATGCTTTTGGTGATATTTTTGGAGATCTCTTTGGTGGCGGTCGAGGACGTGGCGGTCAAGCGCGTCAAGAGCAACAAAACCGCGGATCAGACCTACGTTATGAAATTGAAATCAGCATGGAAGAAGCGTTCCATGGGGTCACTAAAAACATCAAGTTCAGTTCTTTCGCGCCTTGCGAACCCTGTCATGGCTTGGGCGCACAGAAAGGCTCCAGCAAAATCAAATGTACCACCTGTAATGGTCACGGTGCAGTGCGGATTCAACAAGGCTTTTTTGCCATTCAGCAAGCCTGCCCCAATTGTCATGGCTCAGGTCAGGTGATTAAAGATCCGTGCACCAGTTGTAAAGGCCAAGGTCGGATGCACAAAGCGCGTGAAGTCTCCGTCAAAATCCCAGCAGGCGTCGATACCGGTAGCCGAATTCGTTTATCAGGAGAAGGGGATGCAGGCGAATCTGGCGGTGGCCAGGGTGATCTCTACATTGATATTCATGTCAAAGCCAACACCCTCTTTCAACGTGAAGGAAACGATATTCACTGCGAGGCTCCCATTGCCTTTGCAACCGCTTGCCTCGGGGGTGAAATCGAAATCCCCACCATCGATGGTCGTGTCAAACTTAAAATTCCACCTGAAACCCAAAGTGGAAAAACCTTCCGTCTCCGCGGAAAAGGCTTTAAAGCCCTTCACGGCGGTGGAATCGGCGACCTCCTCTGTCAAGTCAATATCGAAACTCCAATCAATCTGACAGAAGAACAAAAAAACCGCTTAAAAGAGTTTAGCACCTTGATCGAAGCAGGCGGCAAAAAACATAGCCCGAAATCATCCTCCTGGTTTGATTCCGTAAAGCGCTTTTTTAGCCGGACGTAACCTCTCCAAAAAAATATGTAATGACTCAAACGCTCTGACTTAGAAATAAGTTGTTCTACATCCATCATATAGCTTAGGAACGCGAGTGAAACAAGCTCCTATTCTTTATCTCAATCTATCACCCACTCGTGTCGTCCATTAGCTCTGCTAACATCACCGTCTCACAAGCACAGTGCAATTTGTACTTTTTTCTCAACCCCTTCTCTGTTAAGGCATTGCGTTTTTTAGAGTGATGCTGGGCGCATACGGATAGGCCGCTATTCTCAGACATGGGCATTCATTCTTTAGTGAACAGGAATAAAAGGCATGCCCCTGCAGGCATAAAGCAATGCCTCGAATATATTATAACCTTTTCGGGCCTCGATCATTCTAATATTAACATAAACATATTACTTTTCAATATCACAGATATTTTTTTAGACTTAAAATAAAATTCAGATTCAAGCAGTTACCAAAATATATCTTGACAATAATATTATTTTTTACTACAATATGGAAATATTATTTTAAAAGGATAACTTTATGTTAAGCGCCGCCCCCAGTTTAGCCTCATTATATGTTGCTGTACATCTGTCGCATTCGCTGGACACAAGCAGGTCTAATGTGAATACCCCCCTTAAGAAAATAGGTTACACAATAGGCAATATTCTAACTCTAACGGAAAAGCAATATAACGAAAAGGAAAGCCTTGAACAAACAATCAAGGATACATATGGCCAAAACGCAATTTTAAAATGCGCCGTTATTGAAATTAATTTAATGAGTTATAATGATACTTCAGATCTATCGATAATAATCAACAAACATCCGATTCTAAATGATGTTCCTATTATAACCTATAGTGGCGACGAACTCAAAGATAAGTGGGCTACTGAAATTACAATGATAAATAAATCCAGAGAACCCGATAATTATGTTATATTTAAAACAAAAATGGCTTTAGCAGGATATATTCTTTCTTCCTCTTGCATCATAAAAAAACTTAAAACAGCTGGTACCGCAGCTGGTACCGGAGCTAGTGCCGGAGCTGGTACCGGAACTGGTACCGGAGCTAGTGCCGGAGCTGGTGCCGGAGCTGGTACCGCAGCTGGTACCGGAGCTGATCTCTTCTACGTAATCTCTCCCCTTCATCAGCCACAAGTACAAGCTCAGGCGGCAGCGGCAGCGGCAGCGGCAGCGGCAGCGGCAGCGGCAGCGGCAGCGGCAGCGGCAGCGGCAGCGGCAGCGGCAGCGGCAGCGGCAGCGGCAGCGGCACCGGCAGCGCCTGCTGCACCGGCAGCGCCTGCTCCAACCCCATGGTGGAGTTGTTTACCCCGCTTGTGCTGCTGCACTTCACCAAATACGGTGGGTCTTGCGCCTTAAAAAATCCCTCTTAGCCTTAGCAAAGTCAGTTTTTCCACTGCCTAATTTTGGAATCGCTTCTACATGCTGATACTCAGCAGGACGCATCAAGTTGGGCAGAGCGGACTCACGTACAACGGTCTCCATTTCATCACTAGATAAAGGGCCGGCATGCAACAAGACGACTTTCTCGCCCTTTTTGAGATCTGGCACTGCAACGGCTAATATCTCCACTTCTTCATGATTGAGTGTGAGATTAATTTGCTGCTCAATGGCGCCTAAACTAATCATTTCACCACCCAGCTTGGCAAAGCGCGAATAGCGATCTAAAATCGTCAGGAAGCCTTGATGATCTAGACGACCCTTATCACCGGTTTTATACCATCGAATGCCATGATGATATAACAACACAGCATTGGTTTTTTCAGGTTGATCAAGATACCCCTTCATGACATTCACGCCACCAATCACAACCATTCCAGACTCTCCAATCGGTAACTCTTCATCTGTTTCAGGATCTAAAATTCGCACCATCGAACCTGCAATAGAGGTGCCGACCGTCCCCATTTTTTGGCGAATTTCGTGAGCCGTATCGGGTCGATTAACATGGGCAACAGGACTGAGCTCCGTGGTACCATAGCCTTCATAAATCGTTTTTTTAAACTTTTCTTCAAACAGAACCCGCACTTCCGGCGCCAAACGCTCCGCACCTGCAACAACGATTCGTAAGGTTCTGAAGGCCTCCGCAGGCAAATTACGGGCTTTAGCATACAGCCTGAAAAAAGTAGAGGTCCCACATAAAATGCTGACTTTATATTGTTTAGCCAATTCCCCGATGGTCGCCGTGTCAGTTGGATCGGGGTGACAAATGGTCGTAATCCCCTCAATCAATGGCAACAAGGTCGTCGCTGTCAAACCAAAGGCATGAAAGGTCGGCAGAATACTGAAGATCACATCATCCGCGCGTGCCTCTAAGGCATCTGCAGCTTGACGCGCATTACCCACAATATTGCGATGGGTCAGCTCTATCCCTTTGGGCTTGCCCTCACTCCCGCTACTGAATAAAATTGTTGCCACTTGATTCGAACCAATCGGATTAACCAGCATCATCTTCAAAAGCGATACGGGAGAAAACTTCGCAATCAGGAAATTTTTAAGGAGTTCTTTTTGCTGAATGGTCTTGCGGACTTCTTCTAAAAAAATCAATTCAACCCCTTCAAATACGCCTTCAATTTCAAAACCTTTTTTGGCCAGCTGATCCAAAAAACGCCGAGACGTAATAATATGATGAATTCCCGCCTCTTGAATCGCCGCCTGCAAAGAGGCAATCGAAGCCGTATAATTCAAATTGACGACCGTTTTACCCAAGCTAAGTAAAGTCAATAAAACCGTAATACCTCCCGCACTGGAAGGCAGACAGACCCCCACACGTGTATCTGCGGCCAACATCGTAAAAAATCGTGAACGCAAGGTCAATACAGCCGTAATCAGACGATGATGCGTCAGTTTAGCGCCTGTAGAATCCGCCACAGCAAGGCGAGCGCCCAAGGCTTTTGACTGCTCCAGCCACGATTCAATGATCGACGGCAGCTTATCGACATAACGCTCCCAGGCATAAACAGACAGCCGCTGCAAAGCGACATGCAAATCTCCTTCTTTATGCGCATGATAACGCCGGACAGATAATTGCAAATCACGGTGAATCCAGCGCATTTTGGTATGGCTATCGGCAGACACACCACAAAGATAGGCCGTCCAAATCGGAACGCCCGATTCTTGATGCACTAAATTTTCATCATAACTAGACACCAACGTCAGCCCAGGCCGGGCACTGGGAATATCCGCAAAGCTTTTGACCAGGTGAATATCCGTTTTTTTCAAAAAAAAGCGCTTTAAAGAGGAGCTCACCGCATGATCTGTCACCCAATAAATAGGCAAATGGGTTAGACGACGCAAAAGACACGCCATTTTCAAAGAAGGCATCTGCGCAATCACCGTCATGGGATTATCCAGACGATAGTCCGCTCCATCTAAGTGAATGCGATAACGTTGCTTATTAGAATACTCCAACAAAAACCACAGACTTCGATTCGGCCACAAGCCAAAGCAGGCATAGGCAAAAAGGACAATCAAGAGAATAAAGATCAACAAAATCATAACCGAAATCTCGCCTATTCATGATGTATTTTCAGGCCTCTATCTCATCATAAAAGAGGGGGCGACGCAAGTTGAAGATTCTGTTTTACTGTGGTAAAGTAAATCAATTTTTAAACAGAAGGATAATGAAATGGACGAACAAAAGAAAAAGGCCTTGGCTGCGGCTCTCTCACAAATCGAGAAGCAATTTGGAAAAGGCTCTGTCATGATCATGGGTGATAACAATCCCGTTGAGGATATTCAGGTGATTTCAACAGGCTCACTCGGATTAGATTTGGCTCTGGGCATTGGCGGACTCCCACGCGGACGGATTGTCGAAATTTATGGCCCTGAATCTTCCGGAAAAACCACCCTCACATTAGAAGTCATTGCGCAATGTCAAAAAAATGGTGGCACCGCAGCCTTTATTGATGCAGAACACGCGCTGGACTTAGGCTATGCACGTAAGATTGGCGTACAGGTAGAGGACTTATTGGTCTCTCAACCTGATACTGGCGAACAAGCCCTTGAAATCGCAGACATGCTGGTCCGTTCTGGCGGCGTGGACATGCTGGTGATCGATTCCGTTGCCGCCCTTACGCCCAAAGCCGAAATCGAAGGGGATATGGGTGATTCTCACATGGGTCTTCAAGCACGCTTGATGTCACAAGCCTTACGCAAATTGACCGCCAATATCAAGCGCTCAAATACTTTGGTGATTTTCATCAATCAAATCCGCATGAAAATCGGCGTCATGTTTGGTAACCCTGAAACCACCACTGGCGGAAACGCGCTCAAATTCTACGCCTCTGTCCGCATGGATATCCGTCGCATTGGCGCGATCAAAAATGGCGAAGAAATTGTCGGCAGCGAAACCCGCGTCAAAGTCGTAAAAAACAAAGTGGCCCCCCCTTTCAAACAAGCTGAATTTGATATTCTCTACGGCGAGGGCATCAGTCGCGAGGGTGAAATCATTGACTTAGGCGTCAAGCTTAATATGATTGAAAAAGCCGGCGCCTGGTATAGTTATCAGGGCAACAAAATTGGCCAAGGCAAAGAAAATGTCCGCCTCTACTTGAAAGAACATCCTGAAATTGCAATTGAAATCGATGCCAAAATTCGTGCACAAGTCATGGATAAAAAGGTTGATTTAACTGCTGTTCTCGATGGCAGCAAAGCGCTGGATGACTAGACAATCGCTTGCAATGTTCTAGCAGATTGATTCAATAAGGCCAGAGCAATCACCTGGCCTTATTTTATTGCCCTAGAAACGACAGCTGGACAATATAGCAAACCTACTTGAGCCTCCACTAAATGGGCAAAGTATAATTTACGCCCATCGTTAGTACATTCAGTGAAACAGGATGATCAGGCCCACCGCCTGTGCTGGTGCTGGCATTTTCCCAATTATCGCCAAAAGTGCGCTCATACTGCGCATAAAGATCAAAGTTTTTAACCAGCTCATACCCTAAACCCGCTGCAACAGCTGGAATCCAGCCTGCCACGCCCATCGTATTATTGGCAAGATCCAGGCTCGATTGCTCGTGCGCCGCCCCGACTTTCAAGAAGGTATTAAACCCATCACCCATCAAATAAGTGCCGGTCAACAAAACCTGAATGGCTGAATTTTTGAAACTTCCCGAACCATTTCCTGCACTAGCATTGCCGCTATAGTTCGCCTGACCAAACTGTGAATAATTCGTCTCAACGCTCGTCGCCAAATTTTTTCCCACGACCATCTGATACCCTAAAGTTCCGCCATAAGTCAAACTCTGATTACCACTCGAATAATGCGCCAAAGAAGGCGACTGAGAAGGCAGAGACCACCCTCCATCCACCCCAATATAAACGGCATTTTGATCCTGAGAAGCCCAAAGCGGAGCGCACGCCATAAGCCCCAAACAGATCAAACTATACCGCTTTAATCTCATAAAAATATCCACTGATTTTTTCCAATGAGTATTGTCGCACAGCCCCTCCCCCAAAAGCAATCATTTAATGATTTTCAAACTGACTCTTTATTGATAGCTATCACCCAGACTAAATTAAAGAGCCGGCTTAAAATGCTTCGCAAAGTCATAAAATGCTTCCAACTGTATTTGAACCCACCTTGCATCCTGATTGAAATATTGAGCCATTAAGTTTGCCACCAAAGGAGCCGCCTCAATCGCTGCATCTGCATCTAAAAAAACAGATCGCGTCCTTCGAGCTAATACATCTTCTAGGGTTTTTGCCTGTTCATGACGCATCTGATAAATGACTTCCGCTTGAAAATAGGGCAAGCGCGGATGAATCAACGCATCATTATTGATTTCAAGCTGAATCGCTTTGATCGCTTCAATTTCTGTGCCATAGACACTGAGTGGATAGTCTGCAGGCGTCATGGTTGCACCAAACAAAGGATAATTTTGGGTCACCGAAGGGCGCGCTTTCAACAGACCCTGATGAATCACAAAATCAAGCGTATCCTGACCCATACGGCGATAAATCGTCCACTTACCCCCCACAATGCTGATCAATCCATTTTGGGTCATCAGAATTTCATGTTTGCGTGAAATTCTTTTCGTGTTTTGAGCATGCGCAGGCTTCACTAGAGGGCGCTGCCCTGCAAAAATCGATCGAATATCCTGACGTGTGACTTTCTTCGTCAGATATTGATTAAGTGTATTTAAAATCAAGTCGATTTCCTGCTCTTGAGCCAGAGGCTCTAAGCTGGGCGCTTTCATTTCAATATCTGTTGTTCCCACCAAGACCTTATTATGCCAAGGCAAAACAAATAAAATCCGGCCATCAATCGTTTTAGGAATCACCAAAGCATGTTTGCAATCAAAGACCTCTCGATCAAAAACCAAATGTGTTCCTTGGGCAGCAGTCACATTTTCGTGAGGAATCTCAGGCTCAGCTAGATTTAATAACACATCTGTAAAAGTACCCGTCGCATTGATGATAACCTTCGCATAAAAACACTGTTCACCCACTTTTACGCCTGTGATTTTACCATTTTCTTCAATAAATTCAGTAACAGGATGATGATTATAGGCAACCCCACCCAGAGACTCGAATGTTTTCAACAAGGTAATCAGCATGCGGGTATCATCAAACTGTCCATCGTAATAAATCCCCCCTCCACAAATATGGTGCGGATTCATATCGGGCGCTTCTTTCAGGGCCTCTCGTTTTGATAAAAAACGACTTGAGCCAATTTTAAGTTTTTTAGCTAAAAAATCATACAGCCAAATTCCAATATGATATTGAATTTTCTCAAATAAATTATGAAATGGAATCAGGTAAGTCTGTGCACGGGCAAGATGTGGCGCATTCTTTAGAAAATAATACCGCTCCTCCAGACCTTCCTGGACTAAGGCAAAATCAAAATTAGCCAGATAGCGGATCCCGCCATGCACCAGCTTGGTTGATTTGGAGGAGGTTCCTTTTCCATAATCATGCGCTTCGAGCAATAGGGTTTGATAGCCACGCGTGACTGACTCGACCGCACAACCAAGACCAGTTGCACCGCCACCAATAATAAGCACTTCATACTGTTTTATCATGCTTTGATCCAACCGCGCGTCCGCTCAACAGCTTCATGCCAACGATCCAGCAATGCTTTGCGCTCTTCCGCTTTCATATTCGGCTCAAAACGGCGTTCGAGATGCCAAAGGCCTTCTAAGTCTTTTTCTGATTTCCAAAACCCTACCGCTAATCCAGCCAGATAAGCTGCGCCTAAGGCCGTTAACTCCAGACATTGGGGGCGTTCAACCACACAGTCCAGGATATCAGCCTGAAACTGCATCAGAAAATTATTTTTACAGGCGCCTCCATCTACACGCAAGGTCGCAATATTTTGATCTGCATCTTTTTCCATCGCATGAACCAGGTCTGCAACCTGAAAGGCAATGGATTCCAAAGCTGCGCGGGCAATATGCGCTTGCGAACTCCCACGCGATAACCCAAAAATCGTGCCTCGTGCATATTGATCCCAATACGGCGCGCCCAATCCTGAAAATGCAGGCACTAAAAATACGCCGCCATTATCAGGCACACTCAAGGCAAGCGCCTCAATGTCGTTGGCATCATCGATAAATTTCATTTGATCGCGAACCCATTGCACCACGGCACCGCCAATAAAAACACTGCCTTCCAAACAATAATCACGCTTTCCCTTGATATTCCAGCCTGTTGTACTCAATAAATTGCATTTAGAATCCCGCGGCTGACCCCCTGTATTCATCAGCAAAAAACACCCCGTACCATATGTATTTTTAACCATCCCTGGTTGCGTGCAGAGATTACCAAATGTTGCGGCCTGCTGATCCCCCGCAATGCCCGCAATGGGAATACGTTGGCCAAACAAACCGGCACTGGCTTCGCCTACACACTCTGAAGAGCCGACCACCCGCGGCAATAACGCCTCAGGAATATCCAGTATCTTTAAAAGTTCTTGATCCCACTGGCCTGTATGAATATTAAAAAGAAGCGTTCTGGATGCATTCGATTCATCGGTTACATGTTCACGACGATTTGTGAGATTCCACACAATCCAACTATCAACCGTTCCAAAAGCCAGTTTTCCGCTCAGCGCTTTTTCCCGCGCACCTGAAACATGATCCAAAATCCATTTGAGCTTCGTCCCCGAAAAATAAGCATCCAGAACCAATCCTGTTTTAGACTGAAAAAGCGGCGCCAATCCCTGCGCCTTTAATTCATCAATCCATTCACTCGTACGCCGATCCTGCCAGACAATCGCATTATAAATCGGCAGCCCTGTATCGCGATCCCAGACAATTGTTGTTTCACGCTGATTGGTAATGCCAATCGCAGCCACCTCTTCAGGATGCGCACCGATCGCCGAAAGCGCCAATTTTGCAGTGGTCAACTGGGTCAGCCAGATTTCATTAGGATCATGCTCCACCCAGCCTGGCTGGGGATAATGCTGCGTAAACTCCTGCTGTCGCTGACTTAAAATCTGTGCCTCCCGGTCAAAGACAATCGCACGCGAACTCGTTGTGCCTTGATCTAAGGCGAGGATATATTTTTTCATCTTGATTTTACTCCAATCGTATACTCATAAATCAAAGCCCCCAAAGGCCCCCCCACTAAAGAACCGAACACAGCCTGGGTCCAAATCCAGGAACCCTGGGTTAAACCATTGTTTTGAAAGCCCATCAAGGCAACAAAAATCCTCGGACTTAAATCGCGCGCGGGATTCATCGCATAGCCATGCATTCCCCCTAAGGACATCCCAATTCCGACAATCAGAACCCCAATGATCAGCGGAGCGCACCAACCCGATTTTTCTTGAACATAATATTCAATAATCGCAAGAATCGTAAACATCAAAACCGCCGTCGCAATTAACTCAGCCATAAAGCCCGGCCAATATTGAGGCACAGCAGGAAAAGTCGTAAAAATACCCGCTGTATGGAAATGATGTGGATCAACTAAATCAAACTTAGACGCATAAAAAGCATAAACCAGCGCCGCGCCGAGAAACCCGCCCAGCATCTGAGCCGGAATATAATGCAACATTTTTTTAGCCGGAAAACGCTTGATGACGACCAGAGATAACGTCACCGCCGGATTCAAATGCGCGCCACTGATTCGGACACTGACAAGGATTCCCAAAAACACACCGATCCCCCAGCCGATCGTAATCACCCCATAACTACCTAGATTAAAAAGGACGACCATTGCGTTCACACCGGCACCAAACAGTAAAATAAATAAGGTCCCGAGCAGCTCTGCCACAAATTCCTGCTTTTTGGTGTACATTTAAAAACCTTATATTTGAAGTCATTCATCATTATAGCGATTGCCAAAATCAATCGCCATAGCGTATACTCAGATCAAATTAAGATAGGAAGACCCATGTCAGAAGAACCCCTCAAAATCGGCGATCCCATTCCCACGATTTCATTCAAAACCACCAGCGGCCAAACACATACTTTTTCTGACTTTGCAGGTCAAACAGTCATCCTTTATTTCTACCCCAAAGACGACACACCGGGTTGCACGATTGAGGCCAAAGGTTTTCGAGATCATCTTGCTGAATTTCAAGCTAAAAATGCAATCATCTTCGGCGTCTCGAAAGATACAGAAGCCAGTCATCACAAATTCCGTGAAAAATATTGCCTTCCTTTTGACTTAATTATTGATTCAGAAACAATACTCTGCCAGCATTTTGGGGTCTTAAAAGACAAAAGCCTTTTTGGAAAAAAATATAAAGGCATCGAACGAAGTACTTTCATCATCAACCCAGCAGGCCAACTTGCAAAAGAGTGGCGAAAAGTCAATGTCTTGGGCCATGTCAAAAAAGTGTTGGAGGCTCTATGAAAAAACGCGAACACGAACAGGAAGATGAGGAAGAATTTTCAGGTCCCAGCAAATCGCAACTCAAGCGGGATGCCTTGGAAATTCTAGAATTGGGCCGAAAAATGGTGAATCTCAATCCCCAAATTTTGAAAAAACTACCGCTCTCCGAAGAGGCACTCAAATGCATTATTGAAGCCAAACCGATGCGTCAAGGCGCACTTAAACGCCAGGTTCAATACATTGGAAAATTGCTGCGCCATGAAGAAGATTTAACCCCCCTCCGCCAGGCTCTGAGTATTTATTTTAAATAAGAGGCCCACTTATACCAACTGAATGGCCTGATCATTTGCGACGATCACCATCTCAGAAATAGTCATATGCGCAGGCCGAGTCAAGGCATAATGCATCGCATCAGCCACGTCTTCTGCAGAGAGTGGAATCAAATTGGCATAGACTTTTTTAGCCAGCCCTGCATCCCCTTTAAACCGCACGGCGCTAAATTCAGTCTCCACCATACCTGGCGCGATATCAGTCACACGAATATTCAAACCCTGACATTCTAATTTTAAAGCGCGGGTAAAACTGGTGACGGCTGCTTTTGTGGCGCAATAAACACTTCCCCCTGGATAAGCACGATGCCCCGCTAAAGAACTGACATTGATAATATGGCCAGACCCACGCGCTTGCATCAAAGGCAAAACCGCTCGGGTCACATAAACCAAGCCTTTGAAATTCGTGTCGATCATTTGCTCCCAATCTTCAATATCCGCAGTGATGATGGGATCTAGGCCCGCAGCCAATCCAGCGCTGTTCACCAAAATATCAATCTCGCGAAACAACTTGGGAAGACTATGCAAAATCTGAGGCATGGCTTCAGATTGACGCATATCACCCTCCGCAATAAAGACCGGCGTTTGATATTGATCCTGAATTTTTTGAGCCAGCGCTTCCAGACGATCAAGACGACGCGCAACCAAAATCACCTTGACACCCGAAGCGGCCAATTTTTCTGCAATTGCAGCGCCGATGCCACTCGATGCACCGGTAATGAGCGCTGTTTTAGCTTGAAGCATGATCATCACTTGTTTGTGTGAAGGACTCCACCAAGCCTTGTGGCGTAAAATTTACAACCAGGCGACTGCTTTGGAGAGGCTCCCGATTTTCTTTATTCGTATAAATATAATACCAGCTACTCGGATGATAGGAATCAATCAAATTAGGCGTGCCCAGCAAAAATGTAACCTGTGCTTGCGTCATTCCAGGCTTTAACGCACTGATTTGCTCAGTCGTTAAAGCTACCCCCTGCTGAATCTGCATTTGATAGGCGCAGCTAGACAAAATCAAAGCCAGAGACCATCCGCCAATACAGAGTAAACTTTTTTTGTAAAACATAGTACAATACCTATCAAATTTTTAAACATCTTAACCAATTTAGAAGGGGCAAACAATGGCCAGCATTCCTCGGAAAGATCTTCATGAAGTTGGACTCAAAGTCACCACACCGCGTTTGCTGATCTTACACATTCTCGAAGAGTCCTCAGATCACTTGCGCGCAGAAGAGATTCACCAGACTTTAAGCGAACGCGGCCATGATGTGGGCCTTGCCACGATTTATCGCGTTCTCACTCAATTTATCAGTGCAGGCATTGTGAATAAACATCATTTTTCTGAAGATCATGCCGTCTTTGAACTGGATCGAGGTGGACATCATGATCATCTGATGTGTGTCAAATGCGGAGATGTCAAAGAGTTTATCGATGAGGTGATTGAAGACCGCCAAAACAGTATTGCTGCCCGTTTTCATTACGAAATCACGGATCACAATCTTTATCTCTACGGGATTTGCCCAAATTGCAAAGAGTCTCCATAGTGTTGCATGATCCGCATTTTGATCCCATTGCCTTTCATCTTGGCCCACTCGCTGTACACTGGTATGGCTTGATGTATTTGTTTGGACTCATGCTTGCCTGGTGTCTCGCACGTTATCGCATGAAAACACAGCCTTGGTTTCCAATCAAAAAAACCGACACCCTGTCTGACTTACTTTTTTATGCTGCAATGGGCGTGATTTTAGGGGGACGTATTGGCTATATGCTTTTTTATGCTTTTCCTGATTTCATCCACCAACCCTGGATTATTTTTGAAGTCTGGGATGGCGGCATGTCCTTCCACGGCGGTTTAATTGGCGTCTGCCTGGCCCTCTTCTTTTTTGCCCGAAAAGAAAAAATCGCATACTTTTTATTGATGGATAATATTGCACCGCTCGTTCCGATTGGTCTTGCTTTAGGGCGCCTGGGTAACTTTATCAATGGCGAACTTTGGGGGCGCGTTACAAATTCGCCTATTGGGATGATTTTTCCAACAGGCGGGCCCTTACCCCGCTATCCGTCGCAACTTTTTGAACTAAGCTTGGAGGGCCTTCTTTTATTTATTCTGCTATGGACTATTTCACTCAAAAAACGACGCCCTGCATTGATTTCTGCAATTTTTTTAATCGGGTATGCCAGCGCGCGATTTTTTGTAGAATTTTTTAGGGAACCTGATCCACAACTGGGCTACCTTGCCTTTGGCTGGCTCACCATGGGTCAAGTCCTGTGCATACCAATGTTTCTGCTTGGATTCTTTCTACTTTTTTGGAAAACTCGTGAAAAAAATTCTCCTACTTGAATTTAGCCGCATTGGCGATACGATCATGCATGAGCCGACGCTACGCGCCATTAAACTTCATTATCCTCAATGTGAAATTCATGCCCTGACCGATGCCGCTAATTTTGAGATCCTCTCCACGCATCCTGCAATTGATCGTGCGGATATTTTTCCACGAAAAGTCAAGAATCTGAATGATCTCCTCTGTCTGATCAAAAAAATCTGGATATTACGCAAACAAAAATACGACCTACTTCTCAACTTTTACATGGGTGGCATCACCTCAACAATTGCTCGATATACCGCTATTCCACAACGCCTGTCTTTTGATAAAACCAAAAAGCTCCGTCACGCATACAATCTACTCGCCAAAACACCCAGCTCTTACAGTAACTGGATTGTTGAATTTACAGAATTGGCCCGCCCCCTGGGCATTGATCCTGCATCCATCTGGCCTTTACCACGCTTTTTTATTCCTCACGAACTAGATTCTTTCTCCAGCCTATACCTACAAAGCAATCAAACTTATATTGCCTATAATTTAGCAACCTCCCTTGCCATAAAATGCTGGCCAGCTGAAGAGTACGCAAAACTCGCAGCGCGGCTTTATCAAGAAAAAAAATATATTCCCGTCATTCTGACCAATCCGGGACAAGCTGAATATGTCGATTTGTTTTTTGCACATTACCCCAAAGACTATCCTGCCGTGCGCTTGCCGATCCTTCGACTTTCTGAAATTGCTGCGATTTTAAAGCAGATCAAAATTTTGATTACAGGGGATACCGGCATCATGCATCTTGCCTTCGCCACTGATATCCCAGTGATCGCACTCTTCACTTACAAACGCCCCGAATACGCCGTTAGCGCGAGCACCCGCAAAATGGTCGTCTTTCGCGAAGATGATGAAACGCCCCCCATGGCTTCAGGCCAAAAATATGGCCACAAAAATTTGACTCAGGACGAAGTCTGGGAGGCGATTAATGCCCTCATTGCACTTGACTTCCCCCCTTAAAAACGCTTAAAGTTAACCCAAAATTTTGATTAAAAAGGAAAATCCATATGCCCTTCGTCGTGACTGAATCCTGCATCAAATGCAAATACACTGATTGCGTAGAAGTCTGCCCCGTTGATTGTTTTTATGAAGGCCCTAACATGCTGGTGATTAAAGCCGACGAATGTATCGACTGCGCCCTCTGCGAACCAGAATGCCCTGTTGATGCCATCAAATCCGAAGATGAGGTCTCTGACAGCCAAAAAGAATTCATCGCTTTAAACATCGAACTCGCTGAAATCTGGCCCAACATCAACAAGAAAAAACCAGCTCCAATCGATGCGGATGAATGGCAAGACAAGCCCAACAAAAAAGCATTATTAGAAAAGTAATGGTCGGGTCAAGCGAAGCGTGCGGGGATTCCCACAGACACTTTGCCATCGGGCAGATCCTGTGTCACAACAGCCCCAGCACCAATAATACAAGATGAGCCAATTTTTACTCCAGGTAAAATAATCGCACCTGCACCAATTAAAGTTAATTCTCCAACTGTCACGCCACCGCATAAAACTGCGCCTGGGGCAACATGACCATGGTCCCCAATAACACAATCATGCTCAATAATTGCGCCTGTATTAATAATCACATTATCGCCTATTTTAGCATCCGGATTAATCACTGCACGCGCCATCATCATTAGTCCGCCCCCTAATATCACACCTGAAGCAACAATAGCATCCGCATGAATGGCCTGCCCCATCTGCATCCCTTGCATCCTCAGTTCCTGATAAATTTTCTGACGCGTTTGATTTGCACCGATGGCAACAAGTACCCTAGCTTTTTTATTTGTTTGGTGGTACGCCAATAATTCCTGACGTGCCCCTAAAACCGAATAGCCCAACAAAATTTTTTTTATTTTATTCACACTATCGTCAAAAATTTTAATTTGGCTCAATCCTTGACTTAGCAATGATGCTATTACTACTTTAGCATGCCCTCCTGCACCAAAAACTAAAAAATGCTCTGCCATTTAATTTCCCCACCAAACTTTGCTGATTCGCATACCAAAAATCTATTGACTGGATAACACTTTTTTCTGCTCATCATAATACAGCCGCCATAATAATCTACATCACATGGCCCTTATACCAGGTAATTGCCTCATCTAAACCCGCATCAATTTGATGCGTAGGCTGATACCCCAAAAGTTCAACAGCTTTCTCAATACTCGCCAAAGAATGCCGCACATCACCAGGACGAAAATCACGATATACCGGACTGAGCCCACTGACTTTAAGTCTTTTTGCCAAAGCCTGATAAAGCTGATTCAGTGTCGTTTGCTCTCCCACTGCAATATTATAAGCCGTATTGACCGCGGCTTGATTTTGCGTTGTTGCAGCTAAAATATTAGCCTGCACCACATTTTTAATATAACAAAAATCACGCGAAGTTTCGCCATCCCCATTAATATAAACAGGCTCATTCTGCAACAAGGCTTTCACCCACAGAGGAATCACCGCCGCATATTGACCATTTGGATCTTGCCTCGCGCCAAACACATTAAAATAACGTAGGCCAATGGTTTCGATAGAATAACAATTACTAAAGGCCTTAGCATACAATTCATTAGTCATTTTACTGACCGCATACGGCGAGAGCGGATTGCCCTGATGCGTTTCCACTTTAGGCAATATCGGCGAGTCCCCATAAACTGAACTAGACGATGCATAAACAAAGCGCTTCACTCCAGCATCTTGAGCTGCAATCAACATATTTAAGAAACCAGTGACATTCACATCATGCGTAGTCAGCGGATCTTTAATAGAGCGGGGCACACTGCCTAATGCAGCTTGATGTAAAACAAAATCAACCCCTTGCATGGCTTTCTGACACATTGCAGGATCACGAATATCTCCTTGAATAAACTGAAAGTCGCCCTTCACTTGCGAAAGCACTTCGTCTAGATTCTTTTGATGGCCCGTTGCAAAATTGTCCAAGCCTATGACCTTTTGACCATCCTTCAGCAAGCGCTCTAACAAATGACTTCCGATAAAACCAGCCACGCCGGTAATTAACCATGTAGCTTGCATTTTTATAATCTCCACACTGTTACATTCATGGCCACTAACTCCTGTAAATTAAGAATACTTTTTACATCAACTACAATAGGGTGATCTGAATTTAACTTGGCAACCAGATGCGCTAAAGGCTGACTTAAATACTCCTGATGGGCCACCGCTAAAATCAAAGCATCCAAATGATTTAAAGCCTCATAATCTGACAATTTTATATCATACTCATGCTGAGCATCCTCTGCATTGACTAAGGGATCATGAATCAAAGGATTAATTCCATATTCATACAACTCTGCAATAATATCAATCACTTTGGTATTACGCAAATCAGGGCAATTTTCTTTAAATGTCAGCCCCAAAATTCCCACTCGCGCTTCTTGCAAACACACGCCTTTTTTGGACAACAGCTTAATGGTTTCCTGTGCAATATAAGCGCCCATTCCGTCATTGACACGCCGCCCCGCTAAAATCACTTGTGGATGATAACCCAACTTTTCTGCTTTGTACGTTAAATAATAAGGGTCGACACCAATACAATGCCCACCGACTAAGCCTGGTTTAAAGGGCAAAAAATTCCATTTTGTGCCCGCCGCATCCAACACCTCTTTCGTATCGATGCCTAATTTATGAAAAATCATAGAAAGCTCATTTACAAAAGCGATATTTAAATCTCGCTGTGTATTTTCAATAACCTTTGCAGCTTCAGCCACCTTAATGCTTGAAGCCTTATAAACTCCAGCCTCAACGACGCTGCCATAAACTGACGCAACAATTTCCAGAATCTCAGCTGTTTGCCCAGCAACAATTTTACGAATTTTAGTAAAAGTATGCTCTTTGTCACCAGGATTAATACGCTCTGGCGAGTACCCTACAAAAAAATCAATACCACACTTGAGGCCAGAATACTGCTCCAAAACAGGCACGCAATCCTCTTCGGTTGTTCCGGGATACACCGTAGATTCATAGACCACAATATCGCCTTTTTTAAGATGCGGCGCAATCGTTTTTGACGCTGAAAAAAGTGGGGATAAATCAGGTTGATTCGCCTCATCAATCGGCGTGGGTACTGCAACAATAAAAAAATCAGCCTGTCTCAAATCACGCGCTTCATGGGTAAAAACAAACTGCCCCTGCTGCAAATCAGCGGATGAAACTTCGCCGGTATGATCTTGTCCTTGCTTTAACTCAGCAATTCGCTTTTGATTAATATCAAATGCAATCACCTGCTGTTTTTTCGCAAAGGCTGCTGCAACTGGCAAACCCACATACCCTAATCCAACGACAGCTACTTTTCTATTATTCATTTGCTTGACCCATTATTGTTTCTAATATGACTTGATTCACCTGATGCACATCAAATTTTTGCTCAACCAATTTGCGACTTTCTTGCCCCATCCGCTCGCACTCCTGTGGATTGTGAAGAAAATACTCCATTTTTTCAACTAGTGCACTCACATTTTTGACTGGAACTAGAAATCCATTCACGCCATCCATTACTGTTTCTCGACAACCTGGCGCATCAGTTGTGATAATGGGACGCGCCATCGCCATCGCTTCCAGGACTGAGCGCGGTGTACCTTCACGGTAAGAAGGCAAAACATATACCCCACAAGCTGCAATATAAGGCCGGACATCCTCCACCTCTTCAATATACTCTATTTCAGCTTGATGTATTGCATTCAGTAAAATATCAGTCTGAACATGCCCTTGCTTCGGCCCAATGATCGTAAAGCGGGCATCTGGAAAATTTGCTTTTACTCTTTTAGTAGCCGCCACAAACTCAAACATTCCTTTATCTGGAAGCAAACGTCCAATTAATAAAAAATGATTCGGATGAGTGATTTTAACCACTTGAAACTGCTCCAAATTAACACCTGAACCATTAATTAAAACAGCTCTATCTTTTGAAACTAACTTTTTTTGAACAAACAATTGCAAATCATCTGCGTTCTGAAAAAAAATACTTTTATTCATATGCAATGCTACGCGATATAACAAGCTTGCCACAGAGCGGATCATTGACTTTTTAAAGCCCTGATCAATGAAAACTGATCCCAAACCTGTAATGATTGAAAAGATATGGGGTGTTTTTGCAAACCTTGCTGCAATGGAACCGTAAATGACTGGCTTCATGGTATAGGCTAAAACAAAATCAGGTTTTAGTTTTTTCATGCATTGATACAGAGATTGGGCTGTCTTAAAGTCTGCCCAAGGATTTAATCCACGATTATGAATAGGATACGCAATCAAAGAAACCCCTATCTTTTGCAACAGATCGGTTAAATCTGCAGTTACTTGTGTCTCTGGCGCTAAAGCAAAAACATTTAGGCCTTTTTTCACCAAAGCTTCCATGAGTTCATAACGAAAAAGCATAAGAGACTTTGCGTTACTCGCTATAATAAGGGCATTAGTCATATTTAGCCTTAAAAATAACACTCAAGGCAAGTGGCACCAAAAAAGGTGCCGTAAACATCAATTTTTCACGCATTGCCAAGCCTAAATTAACATTCAGCAGCCCTAAAATGCCTACCCCCGCCAATAAATAAAACTCTATATATTTGATAAATACCAAAGTAGATAGGGGGAAAATACGGAAAAATATAGATCGAATACGCACATATTGCCAAAGCAGAAGTAAGAAAATAAGATTCTCTACCGAAGCAAAAGCACCCATCATATTTCTAATCCCTAAAAATATTGGAAAAAACAAATTGGCAAGCATCGTATAAGGCAGGAAGAAAAAAATCAAATTGGGATTATGTGTAGGCAAAGAAATAGCCGTTCCTGAGGATAAATTTCCCTGAGATTGTATAGAGCGCGCTGCAATATCACCAAAACCTGCTACGTTGCCGTACTGTAATATGAGCGGCAATAAATAAATAATCGCTAATACAAAAATAAGCAATGCCAATACTCTCATTGTTTTATTCACCTTCTTAGAGAGTAGACTTAAAAGAAAAAGTGCCCCGATCAGTGCTATAAAAACTTGTGGGCGCAACATCCAAATTAGAAAAAGACTGATAAATAATGAAATTAATGCTTTTATTTTTTGAGATTTCATTATCACTACACCATACAAAAGCAGCGAAATTGACAAAAACATTAATGAGTCTTTTCCAATGCCCGTCGTCCAGAGCAGTGAAGAAGGCCAAAGCCAAATGAGCGCATAAGCTCCGCAGTGATCGTATTCTCTGTAAGAAAATCTTGCCTCACGGCAACAATATACATATATTTTAAAATAAAAATAGCTACCTAAAAACCCCATGGCATTTGAAAAATAATACTGGCTGAGCAAAGTCTCAAAACCCAGCAACTTTAAGACACTCGAAATATAAGATGCAAAGTATGTACCAAATCCACCAAAAACCAAAGTTGCCCCAGGGAAATAAGTGACGCTGGAGTCTGTCGGAGTCAAAGCATAAAAATTAACTGAAATCATACGTAAAACAAATGCCGCTAAAATAACAATGAGGAGTTTTTTTGTTAAAAGCTTGTTTGCAGACAAAAGAAAAACAATAAGCATAAAAACAAAAAAAATGAAGACCCCACCCACGACAGAGCCATATAAAAAATCATTGTCCATTATTTTTCAACATCCAATCTTGAAATATTAAAGCATTCCAAAGCAACGCACCCAAATTAACACGCCCACTCAGGTGCTCTCTGAAAGCCGCCTCTAACGCTGACTGATTTAAGATACCACCTGCCACTGTACTTGCAATCAAATCTCCTGCCCATTCTTTCAAAGGCCCACGCAACCAATCATGAATCGGAATTCCAAACCCTGCTTTAGGTCGGTCCACTAATTTTTTTGGCACATAGCGATACAGCAATTCTTTTAACAAGACTTTACCCTGATTTTTCTGCACCTTAAACTCCATGGGCAAGGTCCACAAAAACTCAAAAAGCGTATGATCCAAAAATGGCACTCGCGTTTCTAAAGCAACGGCCATACTCGCACGATCCACTTTCGTCAAAATGTCATCAGGTAAATAACTGATTGTATCCCAAAGCATGACCTGCTCGGTTGCACTAAGTACAGCACTATTCTCACATGCCATAAACAGAGGAGTCGCCTGGTTGAGATATTGATCTGCAAGATAGTTTTGCGAAATCAACGTATCATAAAAAGAACTAGCCTGCTTTGAATGCCTAAGCATCCAAGCTAATTTTTTAAACGGTAGCTGTCGCTTTTGCCCAATAAGATGAGAGGGAATATGCATGGCAAAAGCGCCCAGTACTTGCCTAAGGACAAAGGGCAAATGATGTAATTTCTGCAAATGATGGTAAAAAAAATAACGCTGATACCCTCCAAATAATTCATCACCTGCATCACCAGATAAAACAACTGTCACATGTTGTTTAGCCATCTGACTCACGAGATAAGTTGGAATTTGCGAAGAATCCGCAAAAGGCTCGTCATAGATCTGGGAAAGCTTTGGAATGACATTCAGAGCATCTTGATCAGTCACATACAATTCATGATGCTCTGTTCCAAGATGTTGCGCAACTGCTTTCGCATAAGGCGCTTCATCATATGCGCTATTTTCAAAACCAATGCTAAATGTTTTAACTGCCTGCGGCAAGGATTTTTGCATTAAAGCCACTATCGTAGAAGAGTCGACGCCTCCAGAAAGAAACGCACCAAAGGGAACATCACTGATACAACGACTTTTGACTGAATCAGTCAGGCGTACTTCAAGCTCATCAACCGCTTCTTGAAAAGATAGCTCTGAACCCTGACGCCTTGCCTGCAAAGCAACATCCGTAGCTGACCAGTAAGCCTGCGGAGCGATATTTAAAGACTGATCTACGCAAAGATAATGCCCGGGCTCAAGTTTAAAAATATTCTCATAAATTGAAAGTGGCGCACGAATATAAGCATAACGAAGCAAAAACTGAACCGCCTGCATATTCATTTTTTTATTAAACCCGGGATACAAGCAAAGCGCTTTCAGCTCAGAGGCAAAAATGAAAGCCCCATTAACACAACCATAATACAATGGTTTTTCACCAAAACGATCCCGCGCCAGATAAAGCTTTTTCTGCTCACGATCCCAGAGTGCAATAGCAAACATGCCGTTTAATTGCTGCAAAGTTTTTTCAAAGCCCCAGCACTCAACTCCAGCTAAAATAACTTCAGTATCTGAATGCCCCTTAAACATAAAACCCGCAGCTTCCAATATTTTTCGCAGCGCTTTAAAGTTATAAATTTCACCATTAAATGCAATAACATAACGACTGGAAGGACTCAACATCGGCTGATGCCCAAGCGGAGATAAATCTAAAATAGCTAAACGACGATGCCCCAAAGCCACCGCATCATCTCGCCAGACACCGCGATCATCTGGCCCGCCATAAGCGAGTGAATCGGTCATTGCGTCGATGGCTTTGACGTGTTTCTTTTTGAATGCTATTCCTGTTATTCGGCACACGATAAGACTCTCTCGAACAAATTTAATAAAATTGGGGCAGTCTCTTGCAAACAATATCGATGTTCTACTTTTACTCTCCCAGCCGCGCCAAACACTTTTGTTTTAGTAGAATCATTGAGAAGAATCAAGAAAGCATCAAACCATTCTTCAGCATCTTTCGCCAAAAATCCATTCAAATCTTGATCTACAATTTCTTTATTTACACCAACCGGTGTGGCCACAACTGGTTTTGCGCACACCATATACTGAATAAGTTTATAACCACATTTGCCTTGTTCAAAAAGCGAATCATATAACGGCATTACACCAATATCAATTTTATTTAATAAGCTCACTTCAGTTTCTTCAGACCACGGCCATATTTCAAAATCAAAACCTTTCAATTTTAAACTGCTATTTGCGCCTATTGCAACTAACTTGAATTTTTTTACTTGTGCCAATTTGGCAAGAGGTTCCTCTAATATTTTAAGAAATTTTTGAGTTGCTGGAGTCCCAATCCAGCCAATAATAGGCACTGGGTTCTCTGGCATATCCAGGACAAGTGGATAACGAGACAAATCAATTACCGTGGGAACTTCTTCTATCCAACGTGCACCCGCTGCTTTTGCTCTATTAGCAAGATATCTATTACCCACTAGCACTAAATGAGCGTTTTGCATAATATAATCAATTTTTTTACCCAAAAAAAAGCGAACTATTTTGAAATGGTGATCATCATAATTATGGAAAACCGCATCATCATAATCAAGAACAACAGGTTTTTTACGCATTAACCACAATTCAAATCGAGCAGGAAAATAAGAAAAAAGCTCCCGCTCAAGCCAGATTAAATCAAATTGATCTCGATGTGCAAGCAGATAAGAAAACCTTTTTGCATACTGCCAGGCTATGCTAATAGCGCTTTTCTTTTTATGTGAGTAAAAATTTTCAAGATATTTTTCATTGAAAAGTGCCTTAACTGTAAAAGCAAATGGCACTTTAATTTTAGAAAAAAAATCTAGATATTGATAAGTTCTCAGCCGAGAACTGGCACCATTACGGGCATAACGAGTGAGTACTAAAATGTGCTTCATGGTGCTGCTGATAATTTCATGATACTTTCTAAATTGCAATATAACATTTTAAAGACAGTTATTCTATTAATGCCACTAAGAATTGTGCTAACTCCAAATGATAATGTCACCTGTGAATAACAAAGAAACAAGAGTAAATTTTGGCAACGCCTCAGCTATCATTTACTTTAAATTAAATTGGACAGATGTGAATTCTTCTGAAAAATGATGATCACTATAGCTGGAGGTTCTTCCGCACTTTTTGAGGAAATAATTAAATTTAAAATCAACGCAGAAGCAAAAATATTCCCACCAAGAAATATTTGTTTTTGTTTCTTTGGCCCGACTTGCGTGGGCTGTAAAGCCATCTATTAAATTTAAAATAGAAAATTCTTCTGCTTTTATTTTAGAAAGTTTACTGTGATTTAAATAGTGCTCTTCTGTGTCTTTTGATATATCAAAAATTAGATCAAAAAATTTAAATCTGTTTTTATTAAAAACAAACTCCCCAATGTTATATCCCTTTTCTAAATAGAACCAGCCATAAGTTACAGCCTCCTTTTCTCTCTCAATTGCAATTAATGCGGGAACTCCCGAAGCTGCTGCTTCTATTAAAGCAGTGCCCATTCCAATAAAGATAAAAGCGTCTTGCATTACCTCTGAATATTTTTCATACGGCAGTTTTCCGTGAAAAAAGACTATATTTTCTAAATTCCTAATTTTGATTTCATTTTTAATTTTTTTCTCTAATTTTCCATGCCCATAAATGTGATAAGTAAATCTATTATCTGCCCTGTGCAAGTCCTGCATTACATCTAGCATTAAAAAATTATATGTTTTGAAATCGCATAATCGCCCGACAGAAACAATTTTAAATTTTTTTGGATTCCGAATGATTATGCTTAGATTTAAAAAATCAATTCCAATTGGCGTAATGGGGGATTTAGAAAAGTCCAGGCCTATTAGTTCGGAGTGCTTATTGCGCACATCTTGATTCATGAAAAAGATATTTTCAGGGCTTGTTTTTGAGAGTACTCGAAGCATAAGCCGTTCCAAATAATTCTTTTTTTTTGAGTGCCAGCCATACTCAGTAGGATGGTATACTCCTGTTAAAATTTTAGCATTTGGAAAGTTGTGTTTTTTTATAAAGTGAGCGTATATGAAGCTAATGCAATGAACAGAGTAAATAAAATCTATGTGATTTAGTTGCTGAGATTGAAAAATTTTTTGCAATTTTTTTTTGGTGTTACAGAGCAGGGACAAGCGAAAATTGCCACCATTTATAACAATACAACCTGTTTTTTTAAGTTTTTCTAAGATTTCTGGGCTCGGCCTATTGAAAGTCACCAAAAAAATAAACTCCCAATCTTTTGGGCAAAACATGGCCATTCGACACATTAATGTTTCAACACCTGCAATTGATGCGCAATCACATAGAAATAAAATTTTCATGATCTCCCCTCGAATTTCAAGTTTGCACCCCTCTCAAATATTTCTTTTGAAAAAGAACAAAAATACATAAAAAATACAGAACATAGTTTAAACAAAAAGCCATCGTCACACCATACACCCCAAAAAAATAAAGTATCCCCTTCAAATCATAGGGCAAGCGGCTTAAGCAGAGCTAAAAACAAAACCTTGGCTGTTCATTTTTATTAAATCGGCCAGAGATGGCATTTCATATTTTTGGGTGAGCCGATCATAAAAATAGTGATAGCTATTGACCGCCAGTTTTTTGGCCGTTGCCACCAAAGTCATGAAGGTGTCTTTTGCTTCAGTGCCCGCTTTATTCATGGTGTGCTGACTGCTGTCGCGATAACAGGCCTGACGCCTGGCTGCCAATTCAGAGGTGTTGTTATGTAAGGGCAATTCAGGATAACGCAGCACCAAGAGTAAAGATGGCTGCTTCAGCCTGGTTTTTTCAATCCGGTCATCCAGTTGCTCATAGCCTGTTTTTGTCGTGAAGAGCGCTTCAAACTCGCTGGAGAGGCTGGTTGCCAGAGTCTCATTCGGCGCTGCCTTGAACGCCAGCAGTTTACGATAATAATCCCAATATCGATCTAAAAAGGCATTCAGTTGCTCACGATGATAGGGGATGACTGGTTCCAGCTTTTTGTAATGACGTCCATCGTGAACCCAGCATAAGGCCAGGAGATTTGTGATTTGCTTGAACTGTGGCGCATCGTCAGTCAATAGCACCTGAATCGCATGTGGCAATTCTTGATAGGCCGTAATCGCACTGGCCTCTACAATGATGCGCTGACTCGTTGGATGGCGAATCTTTTTGCCTTCGGCCTGTGGGAATAACACTGCCAACAGTGCATCCACTTCCATTCGATTCATGACCTTTTGAGAGGCGCTTGCCCTCAGGGCATTCAGTCTTTTTTCAGGCAAACCCATCTGCTCCATTAATGCATAGGAGGCCTCGTTAAAATGATGCGCCATTTCACCTTGACTTAAGATTTCAAGAATCGTTAGCCGATCCTTGTGACGCCTTGTAAAATAAGCCGCGTAGAGGTCATTGCACAGAATGTGCGTATAATGATTCTGCCCTTTGACTCGGCCTCCTGTATCGTCCATTTGTTGATGATGTGATGAGGCTAACCCTGCCGCCACAATGTCTGCCTTATCAAGGACGCAATGCTTAACGCGCGTGGCTTTGATGACTCCCTTTTTCTTGCCCTTCTTTTTCTTTGAGGCCTTTGTATTCTTGCGCTCCCCCTCTGAGGAGATGTCTCGCTTTGCCTGCGTTTGTTTGCGGATGTTGGGCTTGCCTTGTTCGCCTTTGAGGCGATTATTCTCGTCTTTTAAGTTCTGATTTTCTATGGTCAGTTTCTTTATTATGCCTGATTGCGCTTCAATAATATTTAACAGTTGCTTAATGATCGCTTTTGCTGCTGGATCGGCTATCTGCTCAAGACCTATGTTTAAACCAGCAATCGCCTCACCTATATCCATCGTCTCTTAAAATTCATACTTATATTTGCATTGTATCTTACACGAAATATGCCTTAGTTCAATATATTTTTTTATGCAGCTATATCGCTTACCCTATGATTTGAAGGGGATACATCTTTTCATATTTATTTTCAGACTATGCTCTTCAACAAATTTGTTTTGAAGTACTGGGCGATGTTACGGTGGTTAAAATCGAAAAGTCTTAAGCTTTCGCAAACCTAACGCAATTTTTTCAAAACCCCTATTTAGCGCGCCCCCTGATGGCCAAGCTATTGCTTCGCTAAAGTCAACACAGTTCGTGGGGTTTGTAGAAAGAAATGAGTCTAGTTTTTGTATGCAGGCTGAACTGGCTGTATTGGAATGGATACAGACTGTAACAAGCGCAAAAGGAATTAAACAGGGCAAAGACATCTGACAGGGAATGAATTTTAACCCAGAACACCTATACGGCTTTAAAGAGTACCCATCCGTTACACAGGCAAACTCAAGCTGCTTCAAAGCTTTCAAAGTCATAAGATCATAAGAATGCCCCGGAGCCATCCAAATACTAGTCGCCAAATCTTGCTGCTGTAAAATTTCTTTTCCTTTTAAAATACGCTGATATTGCTCATCAAAGCTTAATCCTGCAAACTCACTCTTTTGATTTACCTCTAAAATTCCACCATTTGTTGTGAGATAAGTATGTTGATATCCATGCTGCGCAATCAACCAACCCTGTTTTTTTAGGTCCCGCATTCTTTCCCAAAAATTATCTCTCGGTGGATCGATATTCAGCGATGCGTCTTGATTATCTGGGACAATTCCCAACAAGGGTTTAATGTGATGTTTATTGAAGAGCTCAACGAGCAAGTCAAACTTCTCCCAAGACATCCCTGGAGTAATGTCATCCATCCTAAAGGTTACTTTCGAACGCATTATTTTTCATCCTTCATATAGTTTAACATACTGATTGACAGTACTTTCAAGACTAAAATTTCCCATAATCTTCGCTCGAGCCTGAGCACCTAATTCAGCCATTTCCTCAGATGAAAGCGCCAACATTTTTTGACATGCCTGAGCCAGAAAATCAGGCCTCTCTTTAGCCACTACATCACCGCCATTGTTGACCAGATAGGCTGCATCTCCTACATCTGTGACCACACAAGGTAACCCGCAACTCATTGCCTCTCCCACTACATTAGGAAAGCCCTCTGTTCTAGATGACAAAACAAAAAAGTCCAACATTTGATAAATATCTACAGGTTGATCTACGCCATCGATCATCTGGACTCGAGATTGTAATTGTAGGCTCTCAATTAATTTTGTGAGCACATGATTCTCCTTATTTAGCCCTTTACCACACATAATCAAAAACACAGTGTCATTTTGCTGGGACAGAATTGCAAAAGCACGAAGTAGATTAGGATAATCTTTTTGATCATCATAACGCGCCATCATTCCCAACAAAACTTTTTTAGAGCTCAAGCCATACTGTTTTCTCAATGCACACTTCTGCTCTAGTGAGCTTGGGGTAAAAGTTTCAGTATTAAACCCATTGGGGATATAGCAAATTTTATTTTCAGGGAATCCTTTTTTAATATGATTGTCGATTGCCCGCATTGAACAACAAACAATAGAAACGGGAATCCATCCAGAAAAATAAGCATTGAGCCTCAAAACAAGTCGCGTAGAAAATTTAAGCATATCACCATTATTGCGAATCCCCCAGATAATTTTTTTGCAGCCTACTAATTTTGTAGCCAAGCCCCCTAAGAGGTTAGCATGATACATCCAAGTGTGAACAATATCTGGCTTTATTTTTTTAAGTATCCCTGCCAAAATAAATAACTTAGCAATGCAGTTAAATTTATTCATTCTCAGATAATAAATCGGCAAGTTCAATTCCAATATTTTATCCGAATAAAATCCTGGACCTGTTAAACTAATCACTGTGATTTCATACTTTAATGGGGTTAAATTTGAAATAAGACGATACAGTGCTGTTTCTGCACCACCTTGATTGAAGCCTGTAATAATGTGGACTATCTTAATTTTAGACACTTAAACCTCAGTAGATTATATTTTTACTTTCCCAAAAGAAAAATAATTGATCAAAATACCCAGCAACGCCTTAAAGTTAAATTTAAAAGCTAAACTTGCAAATAACACAGATCTATACCCAGCTCCAGTAGACATAATTAATCTTAATTTTCTACATTTTACCGATATTGTGGGAATCAATTCAATTTCTCTTTCTGGATATCGTGTTAACAGAATAATAGACGACAGCAGATGGTCGGCAGCAACTTGTCGAGCGTACGGTGACATCAAATTTGTAACATTATTTCCATGACGACGATAACGCGAAAGGACGGCATCAATATAGACCGCCTTGCCCCCTTGCATAATCATGTCAGCCCATAACAACCAATCTGATGCAACAATGACACGCTCATCAAATCCATAAGCTGGAATTAAAGAATTGCGAAGCATCACTGAACAACAAGAAATCGTTGCTTTATCCTTCAAAAAAGCGGTGGAACCTAGATGTTTTTTATTTTTTTTATGTACATATAAATAACTTTCAGATAGCTCTTCATTAAAAACCTCGACATTATGATAAGAGAAAACTGAGTCTTTTTCTCGCTCCATTTCTGTTACTTGAGATACTAATTTACCAGGAAGCATAAGGTCATCCCCTCCCATTAAAGCAATATACTGACCAGAACATTCCTTTAAGGCAATATTAGAATTTTTGGTAATTCCCTGATTCTCTATATTTAAAATAACCTTCACTCTCTCTGGAAAGCGCATGGCATACTCTTTTAAAATTTGCGGAGTCCCATCACCAGAAGCATCATCACTAATAACCACTTCAAAATTCTGATAATCCTGAGCAAGAATAGAATCCAACGCCTCTCTAATAAACAAAGCAGAGTTATACGTGATAATCAACACACTGACCAAAGGATAACTCATTTATCTTTCCTTAATTTTTTATAAAAAACAAACCCTATAAACAAAAAATACATCAAATAATTAATGAAAAAAGCCATTGTAACACCTCTCAATCCAAAAAACTTGAGGAGCAGAATACTCAAAACACAATAACTTATGCTAAATCCAAGCTCTGATAAAATAAATAGTCGAGTCATTGCTTTAGCCAACATATTATACGCAATTAGCCAAGAGGCTATCTTAAACACATCACCCAATAATTGAAAGAGAAACAAAGGCGCCATAGGGGCAAACTGAGGAGAAAACAAAAGCAAGATAATTTCTTTTTTAAAGATAAACACGAGCAACGCCAAGACTATCACACAGGGAAAAACCTTTAAATAAGCCTGCCTCATTTCTTGCTTAATTTCAATAGCATGTTTTAAACCAGATAATTTAGGCAGATAGTAGACGCCCAAAGTGGTTATAATCAACAGCAGATAGCCATCTGAAATACGCGTCACAGCCTGCCAGTATCCCGCATCTTGCCAAGAAAGCATATGACCAATATATTCCCGAATAATAATCTGAACCACAGGGACCGTTAAAGCAGAGGTCACCGCCATCGCAGCAAATTTCAGCAATTTAATAGCGTATCCATGATCGATCCCCGCTGTAAAGTGTTGCCACCTAAACCAATGCATCTTCAAGACAAGCAACAAAGCAATAAAAAACACAACAGACTGCCCCAGAACCTGCGCCAACAAAGCCCCCTTTAAGCCCATCTCCTTTGCCAGGAAAAAAGTTAAAACAAGGCCCGCCAAACTCGTTGCCATATTCACCACGGCCAAGGCTTTAACTTGCCCTTCTCCATTTAAAATACTAATAATAAAAGAATTTAATACATACAAAACCAACGTTAATGCAAACACATCGATTAACCAAAATAAATGCACATCGTTTAAAAGAAGCGCCGCAAAAAAATGAGCCGTGATTAATAAAACAATGCAAATAAGCAGGGAACTGCTCAAGCAGATGAAAAACGCTGTACTGAGAATTTTTGTCTTTTCATTTTGATCATTTCTAAATTCAGCAATGTATTTTACCACTCCGCTTTGAACCATGTTTCCGGAGAAAGTCAGCACCATACTGATAAAATTTTGAAACTGCCCAAAAATAGCAAACCCAGCAGGCCCCACATAAACCGCCAAAACCTTCGCAATCACAAAACTAGAGGCCAACTTCACCGCTGTAGCCAGCCCCATCCAGAATGACGTTTTAAAAAGCGTCAAGACAAACCTCTATCACTTGATTTTTTTGCTCTGGAGCCAAATGTGGCCCTATAGGCAAACTCAATACTTCCCGATGAATCTGCTCTGATATAGGTAAAGTAATATGCCTCATCTCTTCATACGCAGGCTGGCGATGCGGGGGAATCGGATAATGAATCACCGTCCCGACCCCCTTGAGCTTGAGCTGCCTTTCAAGGCAATCTCTCTCAACATGTCGAATCACAAACAAATGCCACACAGGATCTGCAAAATCAGGCACATGAGGTAAAACAACTTTGGTTTGTAACTGCGAAAACGCCGCCAAATAATCTCGCCCGATATCTTTTCGACGCTGGTTCCATTCATCTAACTTTTGCAAACGCACCAATAAAATTGCAGCCTGCAGCTCATCCAAACGGGAGTTATACCCTTTATAGAGATTATAATATTTCATCTTTGAACCATAATTTCTCAGCGCACTAATTTTTTCAGCCATTGCTGCGTCATTTGTTGTAATTGCACCCCCATCGCCCAAAGCCCCTAAATTTTTACCTGGATAAAAGCTAAAACCAGCTGCATCCCCCAAACTACCAACCCGCTTACCCTTATAACGCGCACCATGCGCCTGAGCAGCATCCTCAATGACTTTGAGATTATATTTTTTTGCTAAAGCAAGAATAGGGTCCATATCCGCAGGCTGCCCATATAAATGCACTACCATAATCGCTTTCGTTCGAGGTGTAATGGCTGCTTCAATCAAGCCAGGATCAATATTATACGTCAGAATATTTGGCTCTACAGGCACAGGCGCTGCACCTGCATAAGACACTGCCAACCAGGTTGCAATATAAGTATTTGAAGGCACAATCACTTCATCACCAAGACCAATATCATAAGCCTTTAAAATTAAAAAAAGTGCATCCAAACCATTGGCCACGCCAATACAATATTTCGCTTCACAATAATTTGCAAAGGCAGACTCAAAGGCTTTAACTTTTTCACCCAGAATAAACCAGCCTGAATCAAGCACCTCTTGAATTGCATTTGATGTCTCAAGCTGCAACTCTTTGATGGGTGCATTTAAGTCTAAGAATGGGACCTGCATTTATTTACCACATGCTGCGTTTAAAAAATCATTATAATCCCGAAAATAATCTTTTTCATCATAGCACTCCGAAGCCAGGACTAAGCACACCGATCCTGATGAAAAATTTTTGATATCACGCCACATCATGGGGGGAATATACAGACCTTCCCACGGCCTTTTTAAGCAAAATGCACGCTGATGCAATCCATCATCTAACATAATTTCAAACGCACCTGAAAGTGGAATAATCAACTGCTGTAAATGACGATGACCATGCCCTCCACGCTCTGCTTCTGCAGGGACATCATACAAATAATAAATACGCTTTATCTCAAAAGGGATATGCTTACCTCCCTCAATAACACTTAAATTTCCACGTGGATCTGATATTTTTGGCAACTGAATGATTCTACTCTCACCTTTCACTTACACACCTCAATTTTTTGATAGTTTTCGCAGGATTACCTGCAACTAATGTATTTGCCTCAATCGACTTTCTTACCAATGAACTGGCACTGATGACCGCCCCTTTCCCAATATATACTTTAGGCAATAACATTGCCCCCAAACCGATGGCCGCCCCATCACAGATTACAGGCCCTTGCACATGATCATCATAGCCTGACTGACCAATCTGATTATCATTCGCCATGCCCACATGCAAACTAATAAACACATCCGAGCCGATTATACAATTCCCAGTAACATGAGTCATATCCATAATTTTAGTGCGATCACCTACTGTTGCGTTATAATTAAGGGTAACATATCGTGAAATAATACAGTAGCTCCCCACCTTACACTGCTCTCGAATCGAAGCACCATCACCGATCAGCGTATTACTACCAATTTCAACATCATAATAAATCACAGTATGCGGACCGATTGAGCAATCTGCACCAATTTTCACTTGACGCTCAAAATGAGGCTGCCTTGCCAGTGCTCCCGCTCCTTTTGGCTCTTTACCAATATATGCACCAGGAAAAACCTCGACACGATCACCTAAAGTGACACCATCATTAATCACTACAAAAGGGTGAATAATAACATTTTCACCCAATACGACACCTTCCCCAATCACTGCGTACGGATGTACTTGGCAAGTTGTAGGAATTTTAGACTTTATATACTGATGAGTATGAGTCATGCGTTCAATCCATTTTGTTTTTTAATAGCGGGTACACCAAAAAGCCTGCGATGATCATGAGCACCAATTCGATACTATAAGAAAAAGAAGTAGTCCACAAACCACTTGTCGCAAAATAAACTTGCCAAGGCCACTGATGAAGCTCAGCCATTGTTGGATTAAGAGACTGTCCAGGCCAAGTCAGTGGAATCCAGGCACATGAAAAAACAAACGCCAGAAGCACATAACGCAAGCAAAATTGAAAAGAGATTTTCATTTTACTCAGCTGTGTTCCTATCATTAACGCAATAAGCGGAAAGTAAGGCGTTCCAAATCGAGAATGCACTTGCAGAGCAAAAATAAGAAGCAACAGAAAATAAGGTATGCCTAATGGGGCAATATCTTGAAAGCTGATTCTAGGCAATAGAAAAACAAGTAGCACAGCTCCTAAACCGAAATAAATAAAATAAGTCGCAAGAAATTTTCCAGGCGCTGCAATCGCAAAAACAAACCTAAACAAAAATCCACTCAATCCAGGCTCTGCAATAGTATGCAAACTATAATGCGACACGATAAAGTGAATTGCCCCATAAAAAACAACACACAAACCAAGCTTAATCCAAAAAATAAAATCCCGCTTAAGACCTGATAACGCACGAAGCAACAACATTCCCGCAGGCAACACTAGGAAAAAAACATAAATCAGGACAACAAAAATTGACACCACGACCCACCATGGCAGAATGGAGCCATAACTTATATTGGAAAAAAGAACATTTAATAGCGTAAGAAACTTATGATGATCAGGGCTCATTTTGTAAAGAAAAAAACATATCGCAGCAAACAATACAGAGAATATAACACTGAGAACAAAAATGGCAGCGCACTTTTTGTAAGAAAAATTTCTTTTCATAAAATCTATGAGAGAGTCAGCATAATCTTTTTTAAAGCACTGAGCATCAAATAAAATCAATAAGAAGCCAGATAGCAATAAGGTGGGCCACGCAAAAGCACCTACTATAGAAAGCAGATAGAGAAACAGAACTCTTTTCTTAATATAACAATACAACTGAAAAAACCCAATCGTTAACGCAGTATAATCAGTCAATACGCTATAATAAGAAAGTTGCTTTAAAAGCACAAAATTAAAAAACAAACTCACAAACGCAACCAAGGTCGCCGCAGGTGTCCAGCGTAAAAAATACGCCAAGCTAAATAAGCCAAGCATCACAAACAAAAGCATAACATTGTTATACACTATAAACGTATTGATAATGGCAGAATGACTCTGAAGATTAAGATGCAAAATCACCATAATATAATGAACAATAATAGAGGGCAGAATTCTCTGGATATAATATGGCGAAAGCTGATGTTGAAAATAATTTCTGAAAGAAAATTGAGAAACCCAAGTCGCATACTGGACACCATCCCAACCAAAACCGCCCCCAGCTAAAACTCTTTCTCCATAAAAAAACTGTCCAATCTGCCAAAGTATATAAAACAGGATAATCCCCGCAAACAACATTTTTATATTTTTACTGTCAGACACTTTCTACTCCTTATAAAACTGAAATCCGGCTTACTCAACGATCAAGTAACTTTTTCAATATATTAACAATACCCCCCTGATCTCCCTCCGTCAAAAACGGACTCATCGGCAAACTCAAAATCTCCTGACAAATCCTTGCAGAAACAGGAAAATCAGCATCCACATACCCCAATCCTTTAAAACAAGGCTGAGCATGAATCGGCATCGGATAATGAATCGCCGTCGGCACCCCTGCCTCTTTCAACCGAGCCACCACAGCATCCCGATCCTTCACCCTCACGGAATACTGCGCATACACATGCGTCCGATCGGCAAACGTCATTGGCGTCACACAGTCTGCACCCTGCAACAATTCTGTATACCGCGCCCCAATCGTATGTCGCGCCTTCACCTCAGCCTCAAAATACTTCAACTTCACATTCAAAATCGCGGCCTGAATTGTATCTAAGCGACTATTCAAACCAATATACTCATGGCGATAGCGCTGTGTTTGACCATGACTCGACAACGCACGGAGTTTCGCTGCCAGCGCATCATCATCCGTAAAAATGGCCCCACCATCGCCATAACATCCCAGCGGTTTAGACGGGAAAAAACTAGTGCAGCCCATCTCACTCAAATGCCCTGATTTTTTGCCTTTATATTCTGCACCTAAACTTTGTGCCGCATCTTCGATCACGCAGATTTTGTGGCCGAATTTTTCGCCATAATGTTTAGCGATCGCATTGATTTCGTCCATATCTGCAGCTTGACCATATAGCGCCACGGGCAGGATGGCTTTGGTTTTAGGCGTGATTTTATCCGCTAATTGATTGATATCGATATTATAGCTTTGCTCGTTGATATCCACCAACACGACTTTGGCACCAAAAATCGCAGCCGCTTCAGCCGTTGCAATAAATGTGAATGAAGGCGTAATGACTTCATCACCCGGCTGGATATCAATTGCCATCAAGGCCAGCATCAAGGCATCGGTGCCATTCGCACAGGCAATGGTATGTTTTGCACCGGTATAAGCACTGAGGTTTTGCTCTAAAACCTGCACCTCTTTACCCTGAATAAACTCAGCATCACTCATGACTTTGATGACGGCTGCGTCAATCTCCGCCTTGTATTGCTGATATTGTGTTTTTAAATCAATAAATGGAATCATTTTACTTCAATCCTTTTAACAAAACCTGCCACATTGCTTGATAATACGCTGGAATATGCTCAAATATTTCATCCGCCAACTCTTCATTATATGAATGAGATGTCAAATTGCGATCCTGCAACATTCCCAACCAAAGGGCTTCATTATCAATCAAACCACCCGCATACGCTTCTCGAATCACCTCTTTGGGATAAAGCACCAGAAGCCCTTTACCCTCCAAAACCCGCCTCAGAAACTTCCAAAACAGCTCTACTGAAAATTCAAATCGCTGAATACACGCATCGATATTACTCCGATCCTCTTGCATGGGCTTATCAATCATCTGCTTTAAAGCGATCAACGCTTTTTCAAGCTGTGCCTGTGTTCGCTTAAGCTTTTCTGTTGACATATAATTCCACGCCTTCTTGATCGATTTGTTGCTTCAATTCATTTTCTGGAGAGAGCCTATCATAACGAATACAATCAACCTTAAGCAAGCTATCAGCATCCTCGATGATATCCAGTAATTTTTGCCACTCCATGGCACTGGCATGAGGGCAATCAATCGCCAAATCAATATCTGAGCGCTCTGAGGCATCTCCTCGCGCACGCGATCCGAATAAGACTAACCTTTTCACGCACGCTTCTTGCTGTAGTTTTTTCAAAAATTGATATTCAAGCAGCATTATTTGATGACTCTCCAATAGCCTGCACGATCACTACCCACTCGCTCGATCTCTCCTGCATTTTTGAGCTCCAGCAAATGCTGCTTAATAGTATCTTCATGTCGACCCAATTGCTTTACCAAATCCTGGCGCGTTACTTCTGGGTAGCTCTTTAAAATTTCCTTAATCTGTGACTTTGTAGATATTACAGGATCTTGATTGATGATCTGGGGGGTTTTCTGGGGGGCAGCACCATACACAACCCAACGAAAATAATCAGGGAACACTTCAACAGATGGCCCCGGCAAACCATAATCCACACACATCTGGATGACCCGCGAAATACCAGACCCATAAGCCTCAATCATTTCTAATTCTTTAAAAAGTCTGGACACTTGCTTATTACGAATTCTGGACACATATTTACCCGTCACAAACATTTCTGTTGTTTGACCTGCAAATATTCCACCTGGATTCACAAACTCAATCCGATCATTAAAAATCTTGATTTTTGAATCCGATGAATCATGATAATTGCGATGCACGATCATATTCATGATGATTTCACGCAAGGCCGCTAATGGATAATCCCAACGTTCTTCACGCTCTAATTGCTTACCTGTGATGATATATTCTTTATTCAAATGTTTACATATCGCTGCCAACACTTGTTCTGGCTGAGATAAAATATCTCCACTTACCGTCACACTGTCTTTAATCGTAATCAAATCTGCAAAGCGGCCGATATCGATATTGGTCATGAGCGATTCTTGTCTTTTCATAAACATCAGATGGCAACCATAGCTAATCTGCTGCCCCCGCAATAACTCAAATTTATTGAGAATTTCAAGTGAATCTTCCTGCATCGGATAAGCTCTGAAACGATTCATCTTTTCTATCAAGCGATAGACCTTTGCCAGATCAACATCCTCCAGGGTATATTCTAGCGCAGCGGTGTAATCCCAGCTGGCATTACGTGTATGGAAATGCATAGTTGCGATTTCAAAAGGCTCCATTTGCATATTGGCAGAACCCACTCTTTTATAATATCGACCTTTGTAACTGACTGGCTTGACTGGATTTTCTGAAATAGTAAACACCACTATTTTCTTAGATTGAAATTCTATTTCTTGAATTTGTGGACCCAGTTGCGGTGCAACCGTCATATTGATTTGGCTGAGCCATTCACGTAAAGTTTCTTTATGAATTTGCACCCCGGTGACTTGTGCTTGATCGGATACTCCTATTAACAGATATCCACCATTGCTATTCGCCAAAGCTGCCGCCGCAATGATAGCCTCTTTTCCAAAGCCCTCTTTAAATTCGAGTTCTTCGCCTTCACCCTTTTCAAGCAAAGATTGTAGATGCTCCAGCGTAACCACTAATCCGCCCCTCGTGTCAAAACTTGCCAATGCCCATAACGTGTACTACCCATCCGCGTCAGTCTATGGGTTTCATGTAATTTGATCAAGTGCTCTTTAATGGTTTCAGGGCTGCAATTCAATTTTTCCGCTAATTCAAGCCGAGTTAATTTTGGGGAAGCCTGATCGTCAAAAATTTTGATGATTGAAGCTGAATGAACGCCTGAATATCCAATCAATCTGCCTCCCCGGCCAACATCTTCACAATCTGATCCTGAACATACCGTGCATGTGCGGGCGAGCCTTCAATCCCATTCATCATGATTGCCGCAATATAAACGGGCCGACCGGGCATCGCCAAATAACCGGACAAGGTCGAAACCCCACTAATCGTACCGGTTTTACCCATAAAATGACCCGCCATCCCATTTTGGGTCATGCGATAAGAAAGCGTCCCAATCTGACCCGAGGTGGCCAAACTCTTCATAAAAATTTTATTCAAATTAGGCTGGCGATACATATAACTATAAACCTGAATCAACTGCTGAGGTGAAATCAAATTATAGGAAGATAAGCCTGAACCATCTTCCAAATAAGGCGGCTTAAAGTTTTTGCCCAAGCGAGCCATCAAAATCGCATTCGTTGCATTGGCGCCTGCTTTATAACTTCCAACACCGTAATAACTGCTACCCAATGTTTTCGCGATGGCACCGGCATACACATCATCAGAATGTTTCAACATATAAGACAATAAAGTCACTAAATCATCAGAGTGATGCGTCGCCAAAACTGTTTCGTTGACCGGAGTTTTACCACTTAAAAATTGGCCCTGAACCGTAATACCCGCTCTTGAAAATGCAGTCTGAACAACCTGTTTTGCATAATTGGAAGGGTTTTTAATCGCAAAAGAAAAGCCCCAATTTGCACGTGTCGGCAAACATCCCTGGAGTAAAATCGCATTATTACTGGTAATCGTTGGCTGGAACACACAAGTCCGCAATTCACGCTTCCCCACTAAACGCACTTGATTCAAAACCGGAAAACGCGTCGTAAACTGCTTAATCGAAGGGGTATCACTATGCACGTTTTTAATGACCTGCAACGCCATACAATTGCCATTAATAATGGCTCCAGAAATCGGCGCACCATAACAATACGCCAAATCATCCTGAGACCAGCCCAATCCATAATAAGGCCCTGAAAATATATTTTGATCCAAAATAACATCACCTTTGACCACATTGATTCCTGCCAGCTTTAAGCTTTTTGCCAAAGCAAAAATATCAGCTGAACTTAATGTGGGATCTCCACTGAATTTGACATAGATATTATTGCCTGACTGCCCCATACTCGTCACGTAGGTATAATTAGGGCCCAGATATAAATAGGCCGCGGATGCCGTCATGACCTTGGTATTACTTGCAGGCGTCATGGGCAAGGCAGGATTTCGGCTGTAAATGACTTTTCCCGTATCTGCATTGATGATATCCACACCGATTTGCATATAGGCTGATTGACGCTTCACAAGCGCTTCGATTTTTGAAGAAGCACTGGCCTCAGCATCCATGACGCCCAACAATAAACTACAGGATAAAACAACGGAAAATAAACGGATCACAGCTTTGTACAATCATGAGGAAACATAAGCAGAATCATAACCAGAAGCACAAAAATGCGCAAGCAGTGTAGCCGACCCAAAAAAATAAGTTTATACTCAAAAATTTATGCATTGAAGCGCCTCACCATGAAATACATCCTTTTCTGCCTCAGCATTTTTTTCAGTCAGGCCGCATTTTCGCTGACCCCCATCAAATTGGCCTTAGACTGGTACATCAATCCAGACCACGCTCCCATTCTGATTGCCGAACAACAAGGCTACTTTAAAGCGCAAGGCCTTAATGTTACACTAATCGAACCCACCAGCAGCAGCGAGGCTCGCAATTTAGTTCTCGCTCACCAAGCAGATCTGGCTATCGATTACGAACCTGAATCCCTGATTGCGATCGGACAGGGGCTGCCTTTAGTTGCAGTCGGCATACTGACGCCCACCCCTCTAAGCTGTCTCACTGTCCTACAAAACACTTCGATTAAAACGATCAAGCAACTCAAAGGCAAAATCATTGGATATTCAGGCGGAGCACTGGAAGCGACCTTTCTCAATACTGAATTACAGCATGAAAAACCGAGCCTTCTCCCCTTAAGCATGAACTTATCCCAAGCTTTACTTAGCAAAAAAGTCGATGCAGTGAATGGAATGATGCGAAACGTAGAACCCATCATGCTCGCACAAATGGGCGTTCAAACCCGTTTATTTTATCCTGAAAAAAATGGCATTCCCAGTTATGCTGAACTGATTTTTATTGCAGACAAAAATCATCTCGCACCCAAAACAATCCACGCCTTTATGCTCGCAGTGGCGCAAGGGGCGGCTTATGTTCAAACCCATCCGCAACAAAGCTATCAGGATGCGTTGATGCTTTATTCCAAAGAGCTCGCCTCATCCCCCACCATTAAAGCACAAAATCAAGCCATCTGGCTGGCCTCTGCACCTTATTTTACAAGCCATCCACAAGAATATTCCGCGCAAAATTATCAGGACTTTATGAATTACTTAGTCACAGAAAAAATTTTGAAACAACCCATCACCTATTCAGATTTTTTTACAGGCGTTAAATAAGGGCTTGCAATGCAGCAATGTTCGCCAAAAGCCCGTTGACTTCTGCGGTCGCATAAAAATCATGCGAAGCGAGCAAAGCATTGACCCCTGCCAAACACGCAACCTGACTGGCATCAACCGCTGTAAATTGAATCAGCGTCGCTTTCAACGCCATTAAAGTTGGCGTTGGATCTTGATTATGAATGATTTGCGATTGCGCCTCTGCCACTTGAAAATTTAAAGTTCTGAGCGCATCAAAACGCGAGGTATCGGTGACCAACGCGGTACCAATTTGATTATCTGTACGCACGACAATCAAACTCCGAATGCTATACCATAATCTCGACCAAAAACCCTGAATCGTATCAGGAATCACCACCTGAGACTGCACCCCGACCACTGGAATAAACTGCAAGTTTGAAAAAGTTTGACTGACCTGAGTTAAACGCGTCAAGGCATCAGCAGGGTTGATCTCCGCAAGCGCATCTACTTTATCTTTAAGGGCATTAGTTAAATCTGTTGCCTTCGGATTATTCAAGCGCACAATCACTTGACTCAACGCCAGCACATTCGATTCAAGCAAGGGCTTAGGCTGCCCCTGAAGCAAAAGCATCTGGAGGCTGGCAAGAATGGTTTGCCCGCCCAACTGATTAGCCTGTTCAATACTGGTATCTGCTTGATTTAAATGACTCAGAGCCGCAGTGATTTGCCCATTTAAATTGGCCTGAGTTGCTTGAAAGGCAGCCATTTGTGCTTGATTATTTTGATTGATCGCATGCAATTTAAAGAACAAAAAAACAGTTAAGCCAATGGCAAGCAAGGCCATCAGAATCGCAACAACCGCAGCGGGAGAACCATGATTCTCAACGCCCTCATCTTCCGCAATGTCGACCGTCATGACCAATCAATCCGTTGATCGACTTTACGCTTAAAAATAGCATGATGCTTCGCAATTTCAAAGGCTTGAGAGGCTGATTTTTCAGGATGCGTAAGATCAAAATTTTGAAGCAAACGATCCGCGTCACTCACAAAGGCACGCTCTTTTTTATCAAAACAATATAGCAATTTGGTGAACCATTTCATACACAAGTCCTGTTAAACTGATTTCTTTTTCAAACGATATGCTTTGATATAATGAGCGAAATTTTGCAAAGCGTCAATCCCGCTTTTTTCAGCCTGCCTACACCAATCTTGAAAAGCTTCCGTCAACTCTTTGTTTGAAGTCGCGGTTTTAGACCAAATCTGATTCAAGCGATCGCGATAGGAACACACCACCTGCAAATCACGCGCATCATTCAAAGCCGCTGTAATCCGCTCTTGCTGATCTTGATTATTCAAGACAGGATTTCGCATAATCAGCTTTTTCGTTTGAGGACAAAACATTTTTTCACAACGGGACTCATCCTGCTTCATCCGCTTAAAAACAGGCTTAATAACTTTTCGCGTATATTCAGAAAAGACTGCAATTTTGTTATTAATAATGGCTTCAACATTGACCAAATCCATTGCAACAGACGCGCGTTTCTTCCGACAGACCTGAGGAGGCAAGCGCTTTGGCGTCGCCAAACCACAATAAGACAATAACTTAATATACATCCAGCCGATATCAAACTCCCACCAATGCACGGATAACTTAGCTGAATTGCCATAGGTATGATGATTATTATGTAATTCTTCCCCTGCAACCAAAATCCCGATCGGGAAAATATTACGCGCCGCATCCGGACATTCAAAATTACGATATCCAAAATAATGGCCAATCCCATTGATGATTCCGGCTGCAAAAAAAGGCGTCCAAATCATCTGGACTCCCCAAATAATAATACCCGGCACACCAAACAAAATGACACTGAGGATATATAAGGCCACCACCCCTTGCTTACCACGCATAAATGGAGTCGCATAAACATGCTTTTCCATCCAATCATTCGGCGTTCCTTTACCATATTTTTCTAAAGTTTCAGGATCTTTCTTTGCATAACGATACAATTCCGCACCTTCCAGCAAAACCGTTGCAATTCCTTCAATCACGGGACTATGCGGGTCATCAATCGTCTCACATTTTGCATGATGCTTACGATGCACTGCAACCCATTCTTTTGTTTTCATTCCCGTTGTCAGCCAAAGCCAAAAGCGGAAAAAATGCGCGACCGCAGGATGCAAGTCCAAAGCACGATGCGCCTGAGCTCGATGCAAAAAAACCGTAATGGCAACCATGCTAATATGCGTTACAATCAAAGTATAAACGACATATCCCCACCAAGGCATATGGTTAAAAACCCCATAGAATAAAGACATATTAAACCTCACTGAATACACTTAAAGTACGTGCATTATAGCATTTTTGACCTACACAAGCAAATTGAAATCAGCCTTCAAATATCAAAATGAGAATCATCAGCATCGTATTTCCCCCAATCAAGCGCGCAAAAAAATCTGTTGCATATTCAATCAAAAAGACTATAATACGGACACCCCCTCTCGTTACTTTTATGTTATAATAACGCAATACGGAGCAAAAATGGCCATCGCTACAATGAGAAATTTCAATACATTAAAATCCTTTGATCGCCTAAAAAAAGTAGGCGTTTCGGAAGAACAAGCCCGTGAATTTGTTTCACTTTTTGAAGAATCCGTCAATGCCAGCATGGAAAATCTAGCCACCAAATCTGATCTGCAGCTTACTGATACGGGACTAAGCGCCGAAATTCAAGCTCTTGACCTGAAACTAACGACTGAAATGCAAAATATCAGATTGGAATTCAAAACAGATATTGCTGAATTGCGCTATGAAATGACACAACAGTTTTCTGAGCAGGGCAAAAAACTCAGCGCGCTGGAAACAGGGCAAATTCTGATGCAGCGACTCTTTTTTGGAGGAACGCTCTTGATCCTCCTCAGTATTGGCGCTTTGTTTTTACATCATTAGAAAGCCCACAATGCCAGCCTTATTTTCATCCCTTTCAATCAGGCGCCCCCTTCTGTATAATGCTGCATCATCTGAGATAAAATGAGAAATCACCTATGTTATTAGTCCTCGACATTGGCAACACCCAAGTTTTTGGTGGCGTCATTCATCACGATCAAACCATTTTGAGTTTTCGTCGCACATCCAGAGACAATGGTTCCTCCGACGAGTACGGGCTCTTTCTTAAAAACGCCCTGCGTGAAAATAACATTGATCCAGCCGAAATTAAACATATTATCATGGCGTCAGTGGTACCAGATGTCAATCACACCGTGGCCTCAGCATGCATTAAATATTTTAACATTCGTCCCTTAATTTTAGATGCGGGCATTAAAACAGGTCTCAAAATCCTGGTGCACAATCCAAAAGAATTAGGCGCTGATCGAGTCGCCAATGCAGTCGGTGCAATGATGCTCCACCCCAATCAAAATTTGGTTATTTTTGATTTTGGCACTGCCAACACCGTCTGCCTTGTGAATAAAAACAAGGAATACCTGGGTGGACTCATCACCCCCGGAATTCGCTTATGCATGGAAGTCTTGGAAGAACGTACCGCAAAGCTCCCCAGCGTAGAAATCAAAATCCCGGACACTGTCTTTGGCAAAAACACCGTTGAACAAATTCAAGCGGGACTTTATTATTCCGTCCTCGGTATGGTTAAAGAGGTCGTTGCTGAAGTCCGCAAAAATAGTTTTGCAGGCCAAGCATTTTTAGTCATTGGTACAGGGGGATTTTCCCGCCTATTTGAACATGCGGGTATTTTTGACGTCATTGAGTCAGACCTTGTTTTAGTGGGCCTCACCCATATTTTTCACCTTAATAAAGAAGTGAGCCCCTCATGATCCTTAAATTCAATCGAAAAAAACTAGTCATTTTAGGACTCATTATTGCAGGCGTTTTGCTCGGCAGCACTTATTATTTTTATGAAAACTATTACTATCCCAGCACCGATGACGCCTATGTGAATGCGAATATTCCCTATATTGCCCCCCAAGTAAATGGCCAGGTGATGACTGTAAATGTGCTAAATCATCAAGCCGTAACCAAAGGCACAACCCTCTTTACAATTGACCCCACTCCTTTTCAGGACGCGCTAGATCAAGCACAAGGCCAATATCGCGTTGCACAAGCACAATATCAAGCAGATCAAGAAGCGATAAAGGTAGCCGCAGCGAATCTAGCGAGCACCGAAGCTGAATTTGTATTAAATCAAAAAAACACCCAACGCATGTTAGCACTGGTCAAAGAAGGGTATGCCTCGACGCAGGATGGTGATCAAGCGATTGCGAACTTAAAATCAGCCCAAGCCAATCTGGATGCAGACATCGCCAATCTTTCTGAAACAAAGGAAAACCTTCTCACCCAAGCCAGTCAAATCAAAGTCGCTGAAGCCAATTTCAACACAGCCAAGCTCAATCTCAGCTATACCACCGTGACGGCCCCTGTCGATGGAATTGTCAGTGATTTAACACTCCGCCCTGGAATGATCGTCAGTGCGGGAAGCAATCTTTTTGCCATGGTTAATTCCACGAGTGAATATTGGGTTGACGCCAATTACAAAGAAACACAATTGGAACGAATCAAACCAGGACAGTCTGCAAACATTGAACTAGACCTCTATCCAGGGGTTGTATTTAAAGGCGTAATTCAAAGTATTAGTGCAGCAGACGGAACCACTTTCAGCCTCTTACCCGCTGAAAATGCAACTGGAAACTGGGTTAAAATAACTCAACGCTTTATCGTCAAAGTAATCATTCCCCACAGCAGCTTACAAGATCAATACCCCCTGCGCGTTGGCGCCAGTGCTGAAGTGACCGTGAATACGCATTCATGACGACAACTGCTTTACTCATTGTGCTGGTTATTTTCTTTTTGGCTGTGTTATTTTTTACGCTCTATAAAATCGACGACCTCAAAAAGCAAATTCAAATTCAACTGAGCGACAATACCGAAAAAACATCGCTCACTTTTAGTGATGTGATCACCCGCCTGGCCTTAATTGATCAGGCTCAACAAAAAATGTCTGAACTCTCTGGTGAAGTCCTAAGCCTCAATATGCTCCTCAATGATAAAAAAACCCGAGGTGCTTTTGGCGAAGTCCAATTGGCGAATATTGTCAGAAACATGCTCCCCGAGGCGCATTTTCAATTACAGGCTGAACTCCCCAATGGCACTCGCGTCGACTGCCTGTTACTCCTACCCGAACCCACGGGAAAACTCGCGATTGATGCCAAGTTCCCCTTAGAAAATTATCGCCGCTATGTGGATGCATCCCCCAATCAAAAAAAACCCTTGGAACAAGCCTTTATTCGGGACATGAAAAAACATATTGATGATATTGCACAAAAATATATTCTCCCAGGCATCACCTCAAGTGGGGCGATCTTATTTTTACCTGCTGAAGCGATTTTTGCAGACATCCATAATCACTTCTATGACTTGATTGATTATGCACAAAAAAAATGCGTCTGGTTGACCTCTCCAACCACGATGATGGCAGTTCTCACCACAGCTCAAGCCGTTCTTAAAGATCAAGCCACCCAAAAGCACGTCCACTTGATCCGCGAACATCTGCTCAAATTAGGCGAAGATTTCGAACGCTTTCAACGTCGCATGGACCAACTCCAACGCCACATCGAACAAGCCAATGAAGATGTCCGCGAGGTCAATATCTCTGCAAAAAAAATAACAGATAAATTTCAAAAAATAGAACGCGTTGATGTGTGACAAATGAAAGATTTAATGCTAAACTTGCAGCACTTTTTTGAAAAGAGGATCAATTCAAATGGAATATGAGTTAAATGACCAAGATCGCGCGGATATCGTAAAGAATTTTATTAAAAAATACAGCACCCTTTTTGTATTAGCATTGATTGCAGTTGCACTCGCTTTTGGCGCCTATAACATCATTCAAAAACATGAAGCAACAGCCAATCAAAATGCTTCCATTGCTTATTCCGCGTTGCTGACAAGCATGCAAAATGGAGCAACGACTGCAACAATTTCAGCTGAAAGCCAGAACATCATTAAAAATAATCGAGGGACCGTCTATGCCTCATTGGCAAAATTAAATTTAGCAGGGATCGCAGTCCAGCAAAATAGGCTTGCAGATGCGGCATCCATTTTAAAAGAAACACTTGCTCAAAATAGCCACAATAGCTTAACCCCTATTATCAGCCTGCGTTTAGCACGTGTTTATCTTGCAAATAACAATCCTAAAATGGCGATCAGTATTTTGAAAAAACCACCCGCTGGTTTTGTCGGTACTTACGCTTTATTAACGGGCGAAGGAAATCTTCAAGAAGGGAATCTCGTACTGGCCAGAAAAAACTTTAGCACCGCCATCAACGCATCCAAAAACGATCCAATTGTCACCCAAATGGCCATGGAAAGATTAAATAGTCTAGGAGCCTCTTCATGACCCGCACACAAATAGCACAGCTTGCATTTCTCCCACTTGTATTGATATTAAGCGCCTGCACTAAAGATAATACACCGCCGCCAACTCCCTTATCGACGATTATTCCTGCTGATATTCAAGTTAAAACACTTTGGTCAAGTAAACCCACCGTCGGGACAGATGGTCAATATTTTAAATTAGGCTCTGCTTTGTATAATAATATGCTGGTTAGTTCCGGCTATCATGGTAAAGTGGTGATGATGAACCCCAGCAATGGCAAAGTACTTTGGCAAACCCGCCTTTCCGGTCATACCAGCGCAATCCCTGCGCTCAATGCGGATGACATTTTTATCGGAACAACGGATGGAACGCTCTATGCTTTAAGCACCCAAACAGGTCAGATTCAATGGCAGGTTGCCTTACCCAGCATTATTTTAGGTGCGCCTGCTGCTGTGAGCGATGCAGTCGTTATCCAAGCACATAATTCCACGGTTGAAGCCTTTGCTAGCGATACTGGGAAAATGCTCTGGTCCAGCGATAATACCTCCCCCAATTTAAGCCTTTATGGCAATAGCAGCCCCCTCATTTATAACGGAAGTGTTTATGTGGGCTTTGATAATGGACAAATGGGCGCATATGATTTATATCAGGGGACTGAAACCTGGCAAATTCCCGTCGCCATCCCCAGCAGTCCTGACATGGTCAATAATTTAGTGGATTTGGATGGAACACCTGTTCAAGATAATGGTGCGATTTTTGCCACGTCTTATCATGGCAGTGTGACCGCCATTAATGCACCGGATGGACACCTTATTTGGCAGAAAAAACGCTCTTCCTTTGAAGCCCCTGCGGTGGCCAACAATAAAATTTTCATTACCACTGAAACCGGCACTGTGGATGCGCTGGATGAAAGTACAGGACAGGTGCTCTGGCAGCAAAAAGCCTTTCAATATCGCTTTGTCAGCGCGCCAGCTATCCTGAATAACACGGTGATTGTCGGTGACTATGCGGGCTATGTTCATTTTTTAGCAATGAATGATGGGCATGAACTCGCACGTATTAATGTTTCCAGCGAAGGCATTCGCGCCGCACCCATTGTTTATAATAGCAATATTCTGATTGTGACCAGTAATGATGGTCGCATCACCGCCCTCCAAATTAAAGGACAACAATGATCCCCACTCTTGCCATTATTGGCCGCCCCAATGTGGGAAAATCCTCTCTATTCAATGTGCTCACACGCAGTCGACAGGCCCTAGTTGCAGATGAACCCGGCGTAACCCGTGATCGCCAATACGGTGAAGTCAAAATTGGAGACATCCCTTTTATCATCATCGATACAGGCGGGATGGTGACAGAAGCCGATGGGATTGCCCATTTTATTGTAGAGTCTGCCAAAACCGCGATTGAAGAAGCGGATATTTTGCTCTTTGTTGTGGATGCCAAAGCAGGCATTACTCCTGAAGATTTGGCCATTACTGGAATGCTGCGTAAAACAGCGAAACCCATTCTTTTGATTGCCAATAAAGTCGATACCGTCAATGAAAATACCGCTTTGGCTGAATTTTATGAATTAGGCTTAGGGGAACCGATTGGCGTCTCTGCATCCCATAAAAAATATCTCCAAGCCATGCTTCATAAAGCAGAGGCCTTGCTCGGTGATTTGAAAATTGAAACCACGACACACCCTGAAGAAATTCGCGGCATTAAGATGGCCCTGGTGGGTCGCCCCAATGTCGGAAAATCCACCCTCACCAATCGTATGTTAGGCGAAGAGCGCGTCATTGTCTGTGATATGCCTGGCACCACACGTGATAGCGTGTATATTCCTTTTACGCATCACAATGATGAATTTACCCTGATTGATACCGCAGGCGTTCGTCGTCGCGGGCGTATCAGCCAAACCGTCGAAAAATTCTCTGTCATTAAAACCTTACAAGCCATTGCAGACGCTAATGTGGTCATTTTTTTAGTCGATGCACAGGAGGGCCTGACAGATCAAGACTTACACCTCTTGGATTTTGTCATTGAAAGCGGTCGCTCGCTGGTCTTTGCCGTCAATAAATGGGATGGACTGTCTGAAGATCAACGCAATCATGTCAAGGATGAAATTGACCGCCGAATGGCTTTTGTTGATTTTGCTGAAACCTATTTTATCTCTGCAATGCATGGCACCAATATCGGACTTTTGTTTGATGCCGTCAAACGTGCGTATGCATCCAGCATGGTGGACATGCCGACGCCGCTTTTAACAGAACTCCTCGAACGTGCGGTGATAGAATACAATCCACCAATGGTGCATGGCCGCCGAATCAAACTCAAATATGTCCATTGCGGAGGCCACAATCCACCAACACTCGTGATTCACGGTAACCAGCTGGAAAGCCTTCCCTCAAGCTATTTAAAATATCTAGAGCGCTTTTATTGTAAACACTTAAAGCTGATTGGCACGCCGGTACGGATCGAATGCAAAACTTCAGTCAACCCCTATCGTGATAAACATAAAACCCTGACCCCCCGTCAAGAACGGAGCGGTCGGAAGAGCCCTAAAAAATATTAATGGCTCGTTAATCCCAGTTGAGTGCACCACCGACTTTATATTCGGTCACCCGTGTTTCGAAAAAGTTTTTCTCTTTTTTCAAATCGATGACTTCGCTCATCCAGGGGAAAGGATTATCCGTATCGGGGTAAACCGGTTTTAGGCCGATTTGTTGACAACGACGATTCGCAATAAACTGCATGTATTCGCGAAACATCGGCGCATTTAGTCCCAAAACGCCACGAGGCATGGTATCAATTGCATAACGGCATTCTAATTCGGTTGCCTCGATAATCATTGCACGCGCCTGCTCTTGGAATTCGGAGGTCCAGACATTGGGATTTTCAAACTTGATTTGATTAATTACATCAATCCCAAAATTCAAATGCATGGATTCATCACGTAGAATATACTGGATCTGCTCTGCGGTTCCCGTCATCATATTGCGACGCCCAAAAGAAAGAATCTGCACAAAACCGACATAAAAGAAAATCCCTTCAAAAATCACATAAAATGCAATCAAATCACGCAAAAATTGCTGATCTGCTTCAGGAGTTCCAGTTGAAAAATAAGGGTCTGCAATCGATTGTGTATACTTCAAAGACCAGACTGCTTTATCATGAATGGAGGGGATCTCGCGATACATATTAAACATTTCGCTTTGATCCAGGCCTAAACTTTCGATGATATAGGTGTAGCTGTGCGTATGCAGCGCCTCCTCAAAAGACTGACGCAGAATATACTGACGACACTCAGGATTCGTCACATGGCGATAGACGGCCAAGACCAGATTATTCGCAACCAAAGAATCCGCTGTCGAGAAAAAACCTAAAGCACGTTTTAAAATCAAGCGCTCATCATCCGTTAATCCATTTGGATCTTTCCAGAGGGCAATATCGGCCGCCATATTCATTTCTTGAGGCATCCAATGATTCGTACAGGCATCTAAATATTTTTGCCAAGCCCAATCATATTTCAACGGAAAAAGCTGATTCAAGTCTGCACGACAATTGATTATTTTTTTATCATCTACACGAATCCGCGCTGCACCCATGTCTAAATTTTCAAGACCGGTTGCCCCTTTTTGTAAAGCACTATCGTAGTTAGAACTGGACATCTTCTTCTCCTCTTTCATTAGGCTATAAATTTTTAAGATGCGGTAATAAGGCTTTCATTTGCTTAGGATTACTGGCTAAAAAACGGTTTTCTTTCAAGACATGATCCCCGCCTTTGAAGTCTGTGACCATTCCACCCGCTTCACGAACAATTAAAATCCCAGCTGCGACATCCCACTCTTTAAAACCGACACAAATTGCTGCATCTAAATGACCTGCAGCCACATAAGCCAAATCAAGTACGGTGGAGCCCGTTCTGCGAAAAGCCCCCACTTCTGGCAATGTCGCTTCTAGGAATTCCTGATAAGCAGCCTGCTCCCCTTCGGCTCGAGGCAGATTTGTCGCAATCAAAGCACCACTTAATTGAGCCCGTTTGGACACACGCAAACGCCGCGATGCATTTAAACTGGCACCTTCCCCACGTGTTGCTGTAAAAATATCTTGTGTAACTGGATTATAAATAACACCATGTTCCACACGTCCATTGACTTTTTTCGCAATAGAGACTGCAAAATGTGGAAAACCATGTAAAAAATTCAAAGTCCCATCAATCGGATCAATCACCCAGATCTGGTCTGGATCATCCTTCCAAATCTCACCCTGCTCTTCAGTCAGAAAGCTATCTTGCGGATAAGCCCCCGCAATGATTTCAATCATGGCCTGTTCGACTTGAAGATCAATCTCTGTCACAAAATCATTGTGGCCTTTCTCATGAATTTTCAAGCTCTCGAGGCGATCCAATGCCCGTAGAATAATGTCTCCCGCACGACGCGCGGCTCGAACTGCAATATTAACTTGTGGATGCATAAATCTCTTTTAATCTAATCTGGAAATGACATCCATCTTACAGGAAGAGCAGCCTAACGCAAAGTAATACCAATCGCTTTAAGACGCTCTTTGATTTGAGGATGGGTTGAAAATAGCGCATTCATAGAGCCCCCCGCACTAATTCCGGCCTGAGAGGGATCATAAATATAAGCTGCCCGACGCACATTTTCATGCGCCGTTTTTTGATAATCCACACTGTATTGGGCCTGATGTCCAACATGATCTTCACTGATTTTCATCAAAGCACGCCCTAGAGGCTGATTATCACGCATCAGCTCCACCGCTCCACTATCCGCCATAAACTCACGCGTACGGCTCAAATAAAGCGACAACATCACCGTAATCAAGGGTAGCGCATAGCGCAATACCATCACAATCATAAATAATTGATTACCGCCACGATCGCGTTCATCACGCTGATTTCCACTAAATAACATGGACCAAAACAACATATCAATCAGCATTAAAATCAAATTACTCAACACCGCTGCAAATAACGTTAATTTGATATCCAAATGCCGAATATGCGAAAGTTCATGGGCCAAAACCGCCTGCAATTCCGCTCGATCTAATTTCTCAGCCAGACCGCGCGTAATGGCAATCATGGCAGACGCTTCACTAAAACCACTTGCAAAAGCATTCATATAATCGGCTTCAATCATAAACACTTTCGGCATAAAACGGAGACCCGCTGCAATTCGCATTTCATCAATCACATTATAAACTTGCGTATCCAAAAGCGTACGCGCGGTTTGGGGCGAGATTTCAAAATATTCCGTACCCAATAACATCAGCTTGTCATAAAAAGAATAGGTGACAACAACACAGATGGCCGCAATGGCCAGCGCCAATAAAGTACAGGTCGGCATGACCTGAAAAGTCAGCAGCATCTCGATCATCTGACCTACGCTCACCCCTGGATACAAGCGCATGTGAAAATACGTATCTAACAGCAGCCCAACAAAACCGTATATCAGCAAATAAGTCAGGATAACCAGGCGCGTTCGCTGAGTATTTTGACGCAGCACTTTCCGCCAATCCGCTGCACCTGTTTCAAATTGATCCGTCATATTTTACAGCTTGACCGTATAGGCTTCTTGCGTTTTAACTTGATCCGCATCCAATTGCCAATAAGGAAAATCCTGATTCAATTTTGAAAAAACCGACACAACCATCGATTGAAAGAATGATTTTTTCTGTGCATTATACCGCTCAATGCTATCATTCAAAGCCTGTTTAGCAAACGCGAGTTTATTTTCGGTTGAAACAATTTCTTCCTGCAATTGCAAGGCATTTTGATTGGCTTTTAAGTCAGGATATTGTTCAAATACCACATTTAATCCTGAAGCAATGCCTGAGATTTTATTTTCAGCCGCCATCATAGCCGTCGCATCGCCTGAACTCTTCGCCGCAACCGCAGTATTCCGCAATGCAACGACATCTTTCAGCGTCGTTTGCTCATAATCCATATACTTTTTAACGACTTCAATCAAAGACTGAAACACTTTATAACGACGATCCAATTGAATATCAATCTGTTTTTGATTATTGCTAACCGATTCAATCATCGCAATTAAACGATTATAAATACTAATAATATAAACAAAAATCAGCACTATTGCAATCCCAACCCAAACAATTCCTTTCATATTTCACCCCTCATTAAACTAACTGAATGCGCAGTATACCAAAAATCCAAGCCTGAATTCTATCCAGCAACGCACGATCAATCGTATGTCCAATCGGATAAAAGTCCAACTCAGGCGCATAGCCCATTTCACGAAGCAATTCATAACTTAACTCAGCATAAGCCGGCAAAATTACAATATCCTCCGTCCCATGCTGCATCAAAATAGGCGGCTTAAATAAAGTTCTTTTTTCATGCAACACATCAGGCGCAGGCAAATAAGTGGAAAGTGCAACAATTCCCCCCAAGGAATGAGCGTCCGTCAGTCCGGCATATAAGGCAATCGCCCCTCCCTGAGAAAACCCAACCAGGATAATGTTCGAGGCGGGAATTCCTAAGCGTAATTCTTCCTCGACTAATTGATGCACAAAGCGACTGGATGCTTCAATCCCTTCCACATCATGGATAAAATTGTCGCGATCCAAGGTGATAATATCGTACCAGCCCCGCATTTCAAACCCCATATTAAAGGTGATCGGTCGCACAGGCGCATGCGGAAAAATAAATTTCACGCCGTGTTTCAACAAACCCAGCTCTTCCGCGACAGGCGCAAAATCATAGCCATCCGCCCCCAGGCCATGCAACCAAATAATACTCGCAGTATGCGCTTCTTCTGGATACAGTATATGAGATTCCATTTTAATCCTTATTTTAAGTAAAAGCAGGCATAATTAGCGGCACCTTGCAACCCAATATCCGTATCCATCACGACATAAATCGGAATTTTTGCTAACAAATCAGACATGCGCCCTTTATCACTGAATGCACGTAAAAAACGTCCATCCATCAATTGCTTCAATAATTTCGGTGCGATGCCTCCTACAATATACAAGCCAGAATAGGGCAAAGTTGTTAAAGCGAGATTGCCCGCACAGGCACCATAAATTCTCACAAACAAGTCTAAAGCATGCATGGCAAAGGGATCGTGCTGTTCAATCGCATATCGACTGATCTCCGCGGCTTTGTCTGAGGTATGAAACAAAATACGCTTTAATTCCGGATGTTCAGTTTCATTAAAAAGGGGGTGCTCACGCACAAACTGATAAATATTAACCAACCCCTGCCCTGAGACCAAGCGTTCTATAGAGACACGATGCAACTTTTTACGCAGATGCGTTAAAAGCGCCATTTGCATTTCATCCGTCGGCGCAAAATCAACATGCCCGCCTTCCGTTGGAATCACTTGATAACGCGTTCCAGAAAACACTGAAATCGCCACACCTAGCCCCGTTCCCGCCCCCATAATCGCACGCACTTTATGATTTTGTTTTTCACCTTTTTGCAAAACATGATAAGCCTCGGGCTTTAAAGTATCGACGCCATAACCCACGGCTTCAAAATCATTGATCAGCTTAACCTGTTTTAAACCCGAATCCCTCAGTGCCACCTCCGAAATAAACCAAGGCAAATTCGTAAACTTAACCGCCCCTTCTACAATCGGCCCTGCGACTGCAAAACAGCAACGCTCCACATCAGAAAACACAATTTTATGCTGCGTTAAAAATTGCTGCACAATCAGTGAAAAATCATCAAAATCCGCATTTAAAAACCCTTCACGCGCCATCACGTCAAACTGTTTTTCTGATGCAAAATTCGTCAACTGCAGGCGACTGTTCGTCCCGCCAATATCTCCTGATAACACTAACATGATGCCCCTGCCTCGAAAATCAAATATTCTTTCACAATATGCCCACCGATCAGATGCTCTTGAATAATTTTCTCCAAAACCATCGGTGAGCACGAATGATACCACACCCCCTCAGGATAAATCACCACAATCGGTCCTTTCATGCAAAAACGGAGACAATTAGCCTTAGTGCGCAATATTCCACCCTGACCCGACAGACCCAATTCATCCAAGCGTTGCTTCAAATATTCAAAAGCTTCAAGGCCTTGTTCATGGCTACAGCATTTATTTTTGCTGGAATCTGCACAAATAAAAATATGTTTTTTAAAATGCTCAAGTCCAAGCAACTCAATTTTGTCAGAAAATCCGTCCATTACAAGCCCTATCAACCCTCAATGAGAACCCCATTATCCAAGAAGTGCAATTTAAAAACAACGCCCCTCTTGACTTTTACAGAAGATTCCTAGAGAATGGCCCCCATCCGGAGAAGTGGCCGAGTGGTCGAAGGCGCTCCCCTGCTAAGGGAGTATGGGGTCAAAAGCTCCATCGAGGGTTCGAATCCCTCCTTCTCCGCCAACCATTCTTTTTAAGAGCATTCAATAATCATCATGATTGGAGGAATGTATCTTGCAAACGTTGAAAATACACGATATTATCATTTCAGAAGTTGTCATCGCACACAAGCGTGCCCAAACTTTTTGGGGGCCCTTTTGGGGGCCCCCTGAAGGGGCAAATTTCAGGAGGCCCCCACTATGAGTCTCAACGATCTGATCTGTAAAAACGCGAAGCCCAAAGCCAAGGAATATAAGCTTGCCGATGGCGAAGGCCTCTATCTATTAGTCAAACCCAATGGCACAAGATGCTGGCGTATGAAATATCGCTTCGCAGGAAAAGAGCGCAAGCTAGCCATCGGCATTTACCCCGAAGTCAGCCTCGTCGATGCCCGTGACAAACGCCGAGATGCGCGCGAGCTACTTGCTGCAGGCACTGATCCATCTCAAGCCAAAAAGCAAGAAAAGCGCATGGTCTCCATCAGAGAACAAAACAGCTTTGAAGCAGTCGCGCGTGAATGGCACGAAAACAATCTACATACCTGGACAAAAAAACATGGAGAAGATATTTTGCACCGCCTGGAGCGAGATATTTTTCCGGAAATAGGCAGGCGCCCCATCGCTGAAATTGCAGCGCTGGAGCTACTGGATGCATTCAAAAAAATCGAGAAGCGCGCAGCGCATGAATTGGCTCACCGTACTTTGCAGTATTGCACTCGGATTTTCAGATATGCCATTTTGACTGCAAGGTCTGATAGAAATCCTGCCTCAGACCTAAAGGACGCCTTAAAGCCAGTCGTGCACACCCATTACACCGCACTGGATGTAAAAGACCTGCCCGCCTTTCTGAAGAGTTTAGAAAATAACAAAGCTCGGCTTTACGAAATCACGTGCCTAGCCGTCAAAATGCTACTCCTCACCTTCGTGAGAACAAGCGAATTGATCAAGGCAAAATGGGAAGAAATCGACGAACCAAGCGCAACCTGGATGATCCCTGCCGAACGCATGAAAATGCGCCGCCCCCATATCGTGCCACTTTCCAAGCAGGTTTTGGCAATTCTACAAGAGCTCAAACAGTTTAGGGGTGAGTCAGATTATATCTTCCCCAACCAAACCAAGCGCGGCGAGACCATGAGCAACAATACTGTGAACCGATGAAAGCTATTTTTTCTGAGGTGATTGCGGCGTCACGTTAAATCGATAGCCCTCTTTTTTCGCTTGATACAGAGCCTGATCCGCTGCATGAACCAGAGCTTGAATATTGGCTCCTCCCTCTGGAAACAAGACCAAACCTAATGAAATGGTAATATTGCTCAGGTTTTTTCCTTGATACTCCATCCCTTTCTTAGAAACAGCCTCTCGCAATGTTTCAGCGCGTGCTTTGACTGCTTCAAGATCGATTTCTGGCAGAGCGATAATAAATTCTTCTCCCCCAAAACGGCAGAGAATATCCTCTCCCCGTAGTTGCTTTTTCAGTAACTGACTCAATTGCAATAAGACCTCATCTTCAATCAGCAGAATATTCGGCATGTGAAGTTTTTTTCACATCAAGTTCATTAGGCTTTCACAATAGCCCATTATATTACTCCCATTCAAACAACAGAAAGAGACGTAAAAATGATGAAAGTGAAATTAGGCGTCCTGGCTTTAGCAGTGAGCTTTAGCTTACCCGCATTGGCGGCAACCACGATTACAGGTGCAGGATCGACCTTTGTGTATCCTGTATTGAGTGTCTGGGCCAGTGATTACGCCACAGCAACCGGGATACACATCAACTATCAGGCCATTGGCTCAGCTGGAGGGATTGCACAATTAAAAGCAGGCACCGTGGCCTTTGCAGCTACTGACAAACCCGTTGATCCAGCAAATTTAGTGATAGAGAAATGGAAGCAATTTCCGCTGGCACGCGGGCAAATTGTTTTAAGTGATAATCTGAAAGTAAATGGCCGTATTACTTTGGACAGCATGACACTGGCCAATATTTATTTGGGGCAGATCAAATACTGGGATGACTCGGCGATTCAGAAGCTCAATCCAGAATTAAAGCTGCCGCATCAGGCTATTACGGTGGTGTATCGGGCTGATGGCTCAGGGACGACTTATAATTTTACTCAGTATCTTGATAAAGCCTCGCCGCAATTCAAAAGCACCATTGGCTCAGATACAACGGTCTCCTGGCCCACGGGTGTTGGGGCCAAAGGAAATGCGGGGGTGGCCAATTTTGTCAAAACCATTCCTGGCTCCATCGGCTATGTGGAATATGCCTATGCGAAGCAAAATAATCTGAGCACAGCAAATACACCGTTGATGATGGCCACGACGTACGTGATTGTACCTAAGAATAGCCCGAGCAGCTCTGCATTGAATGCATTTTTCAGCTACTGTTTTGCACATCCTGAAGCCGCAAAAGCCTTAAATTATGCTCCTGTTGCTGGGATATAATCATGTACTCACTCTCAAAAAACATCAGCTTAAGCCTGCTGATTTTATTGGTCATTGGCTTATTTGCGGTCTTGGCTGACCAAAGTGCCCCTGCCTGGCATCACTTTGGCTGGGCGTTTTTGTATCGCAGTGATTGGAATCCAAGTGTGCCTGCATTGGGTGCTTTATCAGCTATTTTGGGGACGCTAGTGAGCGCCTTCTTGGCCATCCTGATTGCAGCACCGATTGGCTTGATCATTGCTTTTGTCATTCAGGAATATCTGCCCGGTTCCGTCAAAAAATGGGTGCGTTTGGCGATGGATTTATGCATGGGAATTCCCAGTATTGTGTATGGGATGTGGGCGATGTTTGTGCTGATTCCGCTTGTGGGACTAGGCTTATTGACGGCTGGATTAATCCTGGCGGTGATGATTCTGCCCATGATCATTGCCTTAATGGTAGATTTAATCAGTCAGGTCTCCCCGCAAACCCGTGAGGCTGCATATGGAGTGGGGGCTTTCAAGAGTGAGCTGCTTGGAATTTATTGCAGGCAATTAAAGAGACCCCTTTGGGGGACAACGATTCTAGCTCTGGCACGCGCATTGGGAGAAACGATGGCCGTCTCGTTTGTACTGGGTAATTCTCATCGACTGAGTCTATCCCTTTTTACGCCTGCCACCACTTTATCGGCTACCATTGCAAATGAGTTTGGCGAGGCAGCCAGTGGGCTTTATCCGGCAAGTTTATATGGCTTAGGCCTGATTTTGCTGGTGATGAGTTTTGGCATGATTTTGCTGGCCCGAATTTTATTGAGACAGGAGGTCTGAAATGCGTGCATTGAAATCAAGATGCGTCGGAATATTAGGTTTGTGCTTGCTGGTCGCTTTTTTTATTCCCATCGTCAATTTAATCTGGACCTTATTTGAAAACGGGAAAAGCGCACTTAACTTAAGTTTAATCACACAGATTACACCGCCTCCAGGTGTGGAAGGCGGATTGCTGAATGCCCTATTGGGATCTTTTGAAATGGTGGGATTTGCCTTATTGATTGCGATTCCAGTGGGTGTGTTGCTTGGTAATATTTTGGTGATTCATAAACAAAAGCGCTGGATTGTACCGATTCAGCTGATGAATGATACCTTGCTCAGCCTGCCGTCGATTTTATATGGGTTATTTGTTTATTTACTGATTGTGGTGCCGATGGGTCAGTTTTCAGCATTGGCAGGGGGTATTACGTTATCATTTTTAGCTATTCCTATGGTGGCGCGCGGCAGCGAGGATTTACTGCTGACGTTGCCTCCAGCCTTGAAAGAAGCAGGTTTTGCTTTAGGAGCACGCGACTCCAGTGTGGTTAAATTGATGATCTTGTCTATTTGCCGAGGACTCATTGGCATCGTTATTTTGACTTTTGCTCGTTTATTCGGCGAAACCGCGCCCTTGTTGTTTACCAGCCTCAGCAGCTCTTATTTAAACAAAAACTTTTTGGAGCCTACCGCAAGTCTACCTGTAACCTTATACAATTTTGCCATGAGCCCCGATGCAAGCTGGCAGGCGCTTGCAAACGCCGGTGCTTTGCTCATGATCGGCATTGTTCTGGTAGCCAGTATTTTAGCCCGTTATTTTTTAGCAAAAAGGAGTGCACTATGATTGACGTTAAAAATCTGCATTTTGATTATGAGGCCAGGCCCGTTTTAAAAGGCATTACACTGCACTTTGAAGACAAGAAAGTCTATACCTTGATTGGTGCTTCAGGTTCAGGAAAATCGACCTTCCTCCGGGTATTTAATCGCATGGACGCCTTGCATGCACATCAGAATATTCGCGGTGAAGTGCGTGTCGATGGGGAGGATATTCTTACGAAAAAAGTGAATCTACAAAGATTGCGTGCAGAGGTGGGCATGGTCTTTCAAAAGCCCACGCCCTTTGCCTTGTCGATTTTTGACAATATCGCCTTTGCCCTCAAACTGCATCGCCGATTTTCACGAGCCGAATTACAGTGCGAGGTGGAGCGCCTTTTACGGGAGGTGGGTTTGTTTGAGGAAGTCAAAGATACGCTCAAACGTTCCGCTTTTGCATTATCCGGCGGGCAACAACAGCGTCTTTGTTTTGCGCGTACCCTGGCTACAGAACCAAAAGTCTTGCTTCTGGATGAGCCGACCTCCTCGCTTGATCCAGCGTCAACTCAAAAAATTGAGACCTTGATCGATCGCCTGCGTCAAGATTATTTGATCATCATGGTGACCCATAATCTCGCTCAAGCTAAACGGCTGGGGGATGCCATTTTGTTTATGCAAGATGGGAAGGTGCTACCCATTCATGAACCTGCAGCCCAAAATTACCTTAATTTTAGCCAATAGAAGGAGCAACCAATGAAACTAAAAATGATCAGTCTTGCCATGGTTTTGGCCACAGGCCCTTTATTCGCGGATTCATCCAGTGCAGTGAACCCACTGCAGGCACAGATTAATGCCCTACAAGCACAAGTCAATCAAATCGATCAAAGCACTCAAACGGCTTTCCGTAGTGTGATCGGTTTGGATGCAGCGGATCCTTTTGGGACTTTATCCAAAGTGAACATGCCGCTGCAATTATTAAAAAATCGTCAGCAAAATACGGCTGTGGTTTTGGGCGGCCAAATTGAGGCAGATTTACAAGATTGGAATGGGGATTCATTGAATACAACGACTCATACTCAATATGCCGGAGGCAGTAGTGTTGCACTGACTAAGCTCTATTTATTTACAGAGGCCAATTTGGGTCAGGATGCGATGACCTTTATTTCTCTAAAAAATGGCAGCAATAATAGCGTAGTGGTTGATCGGGCCTTTTTGATGGCCGGTGATTTAGAGAGTAAGACTCCGCTATTTGTGACGGCAGGTTCAACCTACCTACCCTTTGGGATGTTTAGTGGCAATGGACCTTTGAATAATACCCTGACCACTAATGTGTATCGGGTTTCACCGACTAATCAGATTTCGGGCAATGCTATTCTGGGGCCTGTCACTTTGATTGCCTCTCTTTATAATAATCAGAGCACGATAAATAACAGCATCGATGCTTTATTTACGGTGGACTTTTCTAAAAATATGGGTCAGTTTCATACCCATTTTGGAGCCAGTTATTTAAGCAATATGGTGGGGACGGCATCTGGCCTGGGGGCTGCTTTTGCTCAAGGGGCGGCACATAATCCAGCTTGGGATGCGAACTTCAATGTAGGAATCAAAGCCATTTCATTTTTGGGAGAGTATGCCTCAACCGTGCATGGTGCAACGATTGATAATCAAAATACGAGCTTACTCTCATCCTGGATGTTGGGCGTGAGTGGTCAATTTAGCTTATTGAACTCGCCTTATTTCTGGCAGTTGAGTGATAGTGAGACGCATAATATGCAACATGTGGGCATGCCTCTGGAGGGTCATTTTCAAGAGGGGCTGAAAACACTGATGGGCTTTAATCATCAATGGATTGGTAGTGTTCAAGGCGAGTATTGGAAAAATGTCTATCTTGGGCCTGAGTTGACCTATGGCACCCTGTACAATGGACAGGATACGTATACTGCGACTTTGGATGCTACCGCTTATTTCTGACGATTTTTTGGAAAAAAGCAGGTAAAGGTGCTGCCGATACCCAAGGTGCTTTCAATCTGCAATTCAGCTTGATGACGCAGCAGCACATGTTTAACAATCGCCAAGCCGAGGCCGGTTCCGCCTGATTCGCGGGAGCGGCCTTTGTCTACGCGGTAAAAGCGTTCCGTAATGCGGGAAAGATTTTCAGGCGCAATACCAATGCCGCTGTCATGTACTTTAAAATATCCAGGGCCTGTTTGAATGATAATTTTGCCCTCCGCTTTGGTGTAGCGGATGGCATTGGTGATCAAGTTGGAGAACGCACTGCGCAATTCAGCAGCATCGCCTAACAATTCCAAATGGGGATCAAGTTGCCAAATCAGCTGATGGTTTTTGCCTAGATGCTGCATATCTTCCCGAATTAACGCCAGCATATCCATGAGATTGACCGGTTCAAACACCGCCCTGGATGATTCGTTTTCGATCTTTGCCAGCAGAAGTAAATCTTCGATCAAAGTTTCCATTCGTGTCGTTTGCTGCCGCATATTGGTAAAAATATCTGCTAATTGAGCATCCTGTGCATGGAGGGCCAACAAGGTTTCAACATAGCCGTGAATGACCGTCAGAGGGGTCCGTAACTCATGAGAGACGTTGGCAACAAAGTCTTGACGCATTTTGTTAAGACGTTCGGCTTCAGTTAATTTTTGCATCTTAAACTCCTCCTATAATAAATTTCTACTGCCCTCTCCAAAGCGCAATGAGAAGCAGTATTTTCAACTTTATTTCAGCCCTTTTTTTGTTAATTCACTGCCAAGTGATCCGTTTGAATCTGAATCGTTTTCACATTTTTTAATCCAAATGGGGCCATCGCTTTGATACTTTTTTTCAAAGCTTAATAGTCTTCCATGGACATCAATTTTGGCATTACTTCTTTCTCCGCAATGATCTTTTCTAAGACAGCTTAATCGATGATTTTAACTTGGTCAATAGATTTATTATCACTCAGGCAGGAAATGAACCCTACAATTGACCTGCACAGGCTTCTACAGTCAAAATTCAGGCTCTAAGGATATGCTCAACCGACTCATCCACAACTGCCCACACCAGGGGACTGACGGGACTGACGGGACTGACGGGACTGACGGGACTGACGGGACTGACGGCATCGTATTTCACAGTCGCCACATTTATTAAAGGCACCGCATCCCCAGAGTCAGATTGGCGAGCACGATGAAAGAAATCCACAGCACCTCCCATCGAGAAACCAACAGATGCAGCGGCCATGAACGCTAAAATAATAGGAGCAGAAACAGGCGTAAATGAGGATGCAAAAGAGGCTAAACAAACTCCTGCAATCAAAAAAACAGTCGTACCTGAACATGTTTTGTTGAATAAATTATCTGTTTTATCAAATTCTTGCCTTGCATGCGCAGTGGCAAGCAATGTAAAGGCCAGAGGAAGCAAAGCATCATTGAATGCACGTCCTTCAGGATGATCTGCCATCAACGTCGAAATCGTACTAGAAAAAAACTCCAATACACTCGTCAGAATAACCGGCAAAGTGAGGAGACCCCCAACTGTCGCTAAACCTCTTGGATACAGACTGGAAAACACAGCAGTTGTAATGCCCAATCCAACATTATTGATTTGAGGCTTCTGTAAGATTAAATTTCCCGCACCCGTTAATATTGCAACACAGGCAGCCCCCAGCAATAGCCATACCTTTAGTTTTGACATCGATGCATCGTGAAATACCCCCGCTGCAGCAGACAACATCCCAAATGCAAGGGGCATCCCTACGGCACCTGCCACTTCAGCAGGACGCTCGTGCGCCACGCGTAGCTTTGCTGATTCGGCAAAGGCAAAGCCTAATGTAATGAGGGCGGTAACCGTTGCCCCCATTTTTAAAGCCAACGCAGCAGAGGCTTTTTTCTTAGTATTCATTTGTAATTCCAATTGTTTAATTTATTTTTAAGACACACCCAATTATACATGATAATACAATTAATGTATACCGGTCAAAATACCGAAGATCCTCTTGTTTTAAATTGCGTCCTGGGGCAACTTCACATTGTTTGCGATAGGGCTTTATGGGCCTTGATTTTAAAATATTTATTTTAAAATACACCACTAACGCTACCCCTAAATTTTTTCGTCGTGAAGGTTCGAAACTCATCATCGCTCCAGTAACTCAATCGCATATCCATCTGGATCCTTCACAAATGCAAGAATCGTGGAACCATGCTTCATCGGCCCAGGCTCCCGCGCAATTACGCCACCCATCGCACGAATTTGCTCACAAGTTTTATACACATCGGGCACTGCAATCGCCACATGTCCAAAAGCATTGCCAAGCTGGTATTCATGCATATCCCAATTGTAGGTCAGCTCCAATACAGCCCCTTCTGCTTCTGGCTGAAACCCCACGAATGCCAGAGTGAAACGTCCCTCCGGATAATCCTGACGGCGCAACAATTGCATACCTAAAATTTCTGTGTAAAAGTGGATCGATTTTTCGAGGTTAGTAACCCGAATCATAGTGTGAAGTATGCGCATTTAGTCCCTCCCATTAGTAGACTGACGCACCACCCCACGCCCACCTGGAGGCCACTCCTGATATTGGGGCAAATCATCCGTGATTTCGTAGCTGACGGTTCCGCATAGACAGCGGCCTGTTAGTTTTTGCATCTTAAATTCCTCCTATAATAAACTTCTACTGCTATCTCCAAGCGCTTGGACTCCTGCAATAAAAACATCCTTCACCAAAATTTTGAGATATGGAAAACGCAAGAATGCTTTTTGGCAAAGGAGACCCGATACGGCAAACACTTCTGGATCAACTTCAAAGCCAAGCTTTGTATAAAAACCTAATGCATCTTGACGCGCATTACACCAAAGCTTTTTTGCGCCTTTTTGGGATGCAATGAGCACACATGCGGCCAATAATGCTGTGCCCGCACCTGATTTTTGAAACACTGGCAAGATGGCTAATTTGCGAAATTGAGCACCCTCTGCATCAAAAAAGAGTGAGACTACACCCACATGCTGCTCATCAACAAAAACGCCGATATGCAAGGCTGATTCATCTCCAGGAACAGCGAGCTGCTCCAATGTTTTTTCGGGCCAGAGTACAGCCTGACGAGTCGCGCGGGTAGCATCATGACTGATTAATTTGAAAGTCCAATTCATTATGCCACTCCTGCCACCATGAACAAACGCCTAAACGGTAACAATACTTTGCCGTTTTTCTGCAATGGATATTCTTTGAAAACCGCATCAACATTGGTTTTGGCATTCCAAATATCTGTCATTTTAAAGCACCCTCCTTTCACGACCCAACTGGACAATTTTGAATTGCATTATGAATGGCTACATCAAAATCAGCTGCATCATCCAACACCACCGAATTATGCGTCCCTCCAGGTACGGAAATCAAATGGGTATCAATCCCTGCTTTTTCTAACGCACTGGCATATTGCTGGGTCATTGCAGGATAAGTATTGGCATCCTCTGTTCCAGAAACAATATAGACAAAATCTTGCTTGGGAATTTTTGCAACCCAATCACTGGGTGAAAGGCTGTTTGGCCAAGGCCCCCAGCCATGTTTACTGGCCCAAGCATGCACGTTATAAGTGACAGAAGCCAATACGGCACCATTGGCAAGCTGAGGATACTTTCCTAACATAATTCCAGACATCATGGCGCCGCCTGAATGCCCCACTAAAATCGTACAACTGGGATGATAAAACACTTTCAAAGCAGTAACGGCACCTGCAAGGGTTGCAACCACATCTGGACGATAGCCATCACAGGGATAGCCATTACAAGCGAAGGCTTGACTGTTTCCAGTAGAATAGTGCCCATAACTGTCATAATAACCAGGGCGGATCAATACAAGTGGCACCACATGATCTGAGGCAAACTGAGTCGCCTGAAAACGCAGATAATCCGCTGGACTTCCTCCAGGAATCCCATCTCCGTGAATAAACACCAGCAATACAGGATGCGGCGCAGGTAATTCATTCATATAAGTCTGAATCGCCAAACATTGTCCATTCGCAGCAACATGAGTCAAATGATCATCCAGCAAACAACTGTCCGCATGACCCAATACCCATTGACCACTCAGAGACTGACCCTGCAATTGATCGGCATAAGCTGCCCCTGCCCCACTTAACCAAAATCCAAGCAATAAAAATGCTAAATAACGTCTCATTACATTGTTCCCCGCATTAAAACTCCAAAAATAACGCCCACCAGCGCACACAAAGCCAATGCCCAACCTGCAACCTGCATCGAAGTCGCAGCCTTTAACAGAGCAACGCCAATGGATCCCCCTAACCAACGAATCGTAAATACGAGTCCCGAGGCAATCCCTGTCCGCTCTGGCGGAACGGCACTCATGGCTAAATTCATTGAAGACACATTCACAAAGGTGAGCATTACGCCTGGCAAAGCAGACATCACAATCAATTGCCATAATGCTGTTCCGGCTTGAATCTGTGCCATCCATATAAAAGCGATGATCGCAATCACAAAACCAAATTGAATTGGCCGCTTTCTACCCCAGCGTTTAATCACTCGACTAATAAATTGCGAGCAAAATGCGGTTGCAAGCGAATAGGAGATAAACATAAAGCCAGTCTGCAGAGGACTTAAACCGTAGACTTTCTCCAAATAAACCGCAAAAATAAAGAGCCAGGCATACATGCAAAAATAGGACAAAAAGCCACAAGCACTTCCCTGAAAATAATTCGGCAATTTGAAAAGAGTCAAATCAATCAAGCCACTGCCTTTTTGATACAGCAATACACCATATACCGCCAAAACCAGTAAAAACGCCACGACCACACTTATTTTAAATGCTGCAAATAAACATACCAACAATACCAACAAGGCACTGAGGATGAGCGCTTCACCCCAGCGAATGACAATTTTCCCTGTCGTGTCTTTGGATTCTGGCACATATTTTGCCACCAGCCCATAAGCCACCACGCAAAGAGGCAAATTAATGAAGAAGATAAACCGCCAACTCGCCACATGTAAAACCAGCGCGCCCACCAAAGGCCCAAGCGCCATGCCCAATCCTAACGCCAGCGCCCAGCGCGACAATACATGCGTCCGTTCATCTCCCTTAAAATGATGCACGATAATCGACACAACGGTCGTCATCATCATCGAGCTGCTGACCCCTTGCAAAAAACGAGCTACAATCAAAAACAGCATACTCCCTGCACAGCCCGCGAATAACGAGGCCAGACCAAACAGCGCCACCCCCACCAGCAAAAGCTTTCTGCGCCCATATAAATCGGCCAGCTTCCCCACTAAAATTAAAAACGCAGCCGCTCCAATCGTATAAGCACTAATCAGCCACTGACTTTGCGCGATTGAAGCAGTAAACTCCTGCATAATCGTCTGAATGGCTACACTGAGGGCCATAATATCCACACAGGCAATCGCCACAGGCAGACAAAGCGCGATGAGAAGCAGCATTTTCAATTTTATTTCAATCCCTTTTTTGTTAATTTACCGCAAATTGATCCGTTTGGATCTGAATGGTTTTCACATTTTCCATCAACAAAGGTGATTTTAGCATTTTGCCATATTGAATGCTCTCCGTCGCATAGTGACTGGTCAGCGTGTAATTTTGGGACTGGAAGCTTAGGCGATCCGCTTTAATCATGGCAGCCTGACCCAGATCCAAAATCCGCTCTTTGTTTTTGGCATTGAGAATGGACAGAATCGCTGCCGTATTCTTGAGAACGACTACAATCACCTCGTCACCCACTTCAGGCTTCAACAAGCACGCGTCACATTTTTTCATCCAGATGGGGCCATCGCTCATGAGGACTTCATATAAACCTTCTGCGTTTTCACTGAGGATTTCGCCTTGTTTCAAAGCAATATCCTTGTGCTCCTTGCTAATAAACTCAATAATTTCTGCCATGTTAAGCGCTCCTTTGTGGTTTGGTGATGACGTGCCGTAAATCGACCTTCTGCCAATTATTATCAGCCGCCTGACTGTATTTGAAATGCGCTCCGCGAAAAAAGCCATTGCTAAAATCATTGCCCTCACTTTTGACACCCAGCCAGGTACTATCGACAAAAGTATTATCCGTGACAATATTATCTTGAAGCTCAGTGCGGATCAGGCGCGTACTCGCCCATTCGCTGCCGGGTAGGCGATTGTTCTTGATCGTGCAGCGATAGAATGTGGACTCCAGAAAGTTCATACCCTCCCAGCGCCCCTGCTCGATTTTAACCTTATCGAGTAGCATGTCTTTGCCTGTCAGCGTACTGTTATAGGCCTCCATCTGACTTAAATTGCTTTCCAGAATTTCGACATTATGAAACCGCGCATCCCAGAGCGTGGAATACCGCAAATCGATATTCTTCCAGACCCCTTCAGTCGCCTTGACCTGCTTGAGCAACGTGCCCTGCCAAGCCAATTGATTAATCCGCGCTTTGAATAAAATGACATTGATCAGCTTGGCGCCCTTCCACTCACTTTTGCGAATACTGACATTCAATAGCTGCGCGTCCATCCACTGACTTTGATTGAGATTACACCTCTCAAATGCACAATCCATGAATTGAGCGCCATTGAACTGACTCTCTTTGAAACTAACATTCTTAAACAGACAGTGACTGAACTTGGCCTGATCAAAGATTTTATGGCTGAGGTCTAAATCAGTAAACTCTAGATTTGAGAAAAACTGATCCCCAATTACTTCATGCTTGAAGTCTTGCGGATTCGCAGCTGTTTTAACCGAAGTCTTATTCCAGAATGGCGGTGCTTTTGATTGCAACTCACGCAGTTTTTGTAATTCAGGAGGAGTCGTTTTATCCACAACAAGCCCTTCCTTGAACGCATGTTTTAATGCCGCATCAGGCCCTAAATATTCATATAATTGCTGTTGATAAAATTGAGCAGATTGGATTGATTCAGGCGATTCCAGGGCCAGCAAATAATGCGTGTGCTCGTTGGCATGAATATCCTGCACTGGCACAGTCGCTCGAAATAAAATGATTCCAAGATTATGCTCAGGGATCAGCATCAAAGTATCGCGCTGTGGCACGTACTCGTTGACAGTCAGCTTGCGATTGGCGGTGAACAGCCTCACATTCACATCAGGCAATTTGCCTTTGATCTCAGCACCCATGCCTGACAATATAAACTCTTCGCCCGCCTGAAAAAAGCCATCACGCTGCTGATTACGTGGTACCTGCTGAAAATAATCCAAATCCAAATTATCTGGCAACGTCGGCAGGCCGCCTTGCTCAAGCCAATATTCTTTGATCGCATTGAAATAACGCTGACGCAATGGATGCAACAGTGACAGAGGCGCCAAGCAATCAGGCTCAATGGCTTGCGAGGTCGGGTGAAAACTACCCATATTCGGCGACATAAAATGCGGGTAGGTGACAGGCTTGTCTTTATCGCTGAAATCAAAACGACTCGCTGCAAAGCCCTTGCCCGATGGATTAGCCAAAAACCCTTTGCCGCCGAAGGCATGTTCCCAAGATAATGGAGCAGTGTCTTCAGCCCGCTCGACGGGCCTGGTATCGAGCATACTGAAGCCGATTTTTTCCCAAACTTTGTGACTGTGTACAGCCAATGTTTTATCAATGTCTTGCATTTTGAAATGGATGAAGTTGGGCTTTTTGTCTTTTGGCAGTTTAACATTGCCCATCACCAAGACTTCGGCGCGTGATTTCGGGTAGCCCTCGTCGATGGCGCTTTCTAAGCTGAGGATAGGCCAGATGTTTTGCATATCCTGTTCGCTCACCAATTTTTTTGAGCCCTTTAGCCTAAACCCAATCGCTGCGCCCAAAACCGCATAATATTTTTGCTTCCACTGGAATACATTTTTGGTGAAGATGACGCTGTCACCTTTAATGACTGACATGCTTTTTTCCTCCAAAAATTTTAAGCCCCATGTATAACACGCTCACTACTATACTTAATATTTCCAAGGCATTTCTAAAAAAAATCTGAGGCGCAAAATGCAGCGAAGCAAGACTAAAAAAAGAACCATCAACCTGATAGACCGTCCAAAGACCAATAAGCGATAAAACAATGCACAACACAGCGCCAAGAACCTTATTTCTTTTGATAAGCCAAAAAGAAAACGCAAAAAAGAGAATTTCCAAAGCTTGTAGTGGTGTGCCAGAAAGATCATGCGCCACATAAACGACATAAAAATAGACGCTCATATCATCTACAATTGCTGCCAACATCAAAATTAATAGAATTTTTTTAATTATCATTATGCCCCCAATACCACAATGCATACCACCATTATGACAACAACCGGCAAAAGCAGTAGCGTGGTCTCTTCCTGAGGCCCCATCTGTGGACTCGACTGAGCTGCACTTTGGAGCAACGAACCAATTGCACTGAGATTCTGCTCAGCGTTATCAATCAAAGTAGAGGCCCTACCAGGCTTAGCGAGTGGAAAAATTTTTGCAGTCAATGTTGCAGTGCTGGTTGTGCTAAACACCCAGTCAGCCGAACGAGCCTGCTCTACATTGACCTCAGAAGTATACACAAACTCAATAAATGGCCCAACACCTTGTAGTTTTACAGCATTTGAAAATTCAACATTTCCATGCTTATACCCCATCACAATACTGGGAGCCTGGTTAGCCATATCACTCAAACCAGTCACTCCCGTAATAGATGTCCCGCCAAAATAATCACCCACTGCATTTTGCAGATCTAAATTCAGCCCATTTTTATCCACGGAAAGAGGCACAGGATCCGTGCCTTCTGCGTTGATTGTGCCCTCTAAGTCCAATACTGCTTTAACGATAAAATTTGCTGTTACGTAAGGTGGCAAATTGACTTCTTTAGCAAAAATCTGTCCAGAAATTTTTGGAAAATGCTCGACAATAGATCTCGCATAAGAATCCAGGCCACTTGTATCCGGCCCAATATGAATATCCCCAGCAAAATGAATCTGTCCACTACTTTGAATATTCACGGGCCCATCAAAAGTCGCCGTATCAAAATTATGGGTGTAGGTCTCAGCCTTAATGGTCTGATGCTGAATCTGCGCTTGATATTGGTCTACCGTAATATTGCCAGACTGCATGACTTGCTGCTTCAGTGTGCCAGGCACAGTCAGACTCAGATTTTGATGCGTCGCTTGCCAATTCGTGACATCAATATTCTGCACTTCTTTTTTGACATTAATATTCTCAGTCGCACTTTGATACGTGGCGCTATAGCTGTCTGTCAAGTTAGTTTCATGATGAATGCTGGGTGCAACTTCAGTGATGGTTGAACTCACACCTGGCGCGTAATTTTCTGTGATATTCGTCGTTAGATTTTGATTGAATGCTGTTTTGACCAGAGTTGTTTCTTCAATATTCAAGCCATTGAAATTTTTGTAATCGACAGCATTCGGCGCAGCTTTTAAATACTGGGCTTGGCCACTCAGAAACTCTCCAACCTGCGGATTATTTTGTACTTCGGCTTCAGCCTGATATTTTTTCTTCAAGGCTTGATAGTCGTCCATAGACATAAATGTTGGCATTACTTTTTCTCCGAAATGATCTTTTCTAATACAGCTTAATCGATGATTTTAATTTGGTCAACAGATTTATTATCGCTCAGACAAAAAGAACCCAACCTGCGCACCGCATCATTACGATGCGCAGGAGAGCCTTGCCTGCTACAACAACTTTTTATGCCGCCGCTGATTGCTGCATCTCCAACGTACGCAAAATCCGATCACTCACTAACTTCAAGGGTCTGGATGCCCTTTTTCGCCTGATACATTATGACAAGATGCGATTTTGTGGATTTGCTTTTTATTTGTAACGATTCACCAAATTAGATTGAGTCATAAACAAAGTCAGGCATCTTTCCTTGAAATAAGAGGGTTAGCGCCTCGGTCATATTAACGCCATGTTTGCGACAGGAGGAGAGATAGCCTCTGATCCGACAAAAGATTAAAGCGCCGTCATTTGACCTAAAACAGCCGGATATTTTCTGATGTACTTTC
>CANJQG010000004.1 GCA_947476405.1 Thiotrichales bacterium | reverse complement strand
CTTGACAAGAGAGGCACGGCAGATGCGTTCCGAATTAACTTGCACGAACTCAATTGGGAGAGGCTCGACTCCGCTGTGCTTATATTGCCCACTGCAGCGCCGGCGGCGACTCCCTCTAGCGTAGATGCGATGGGGGGTGCTGGCGGTGCCAGCAAATATGCTCTGTGGGCATTGCAGCCATTAAAATCCGAGGATTACGAGACTTACATGAAGATATTCCATCAGCAGATATTCTCTTTAAAACAAAAAATAACAACGGAGACGTTGCAAAGTAAACTGGATATGGGGGGGGCTACATTAAGAGGGGATCGTACTAAATTGGCAACGGCTATTATAAGCCTGATGGGGGAGATGAATATTTTAGGTGAAACAAAAGAGTATTCTTCTGATGAAGTGTCAAATGTACTAAAAATATGTCATATGTGTGCGCTATATAGCCTATTTTATCAAAAAATCCAGGGTCCGTCTTCGCACTCCGTGGTGGGGGGGGAGACAGTTAAAGCCTCCAATTATTTAGAGCTCATGGATAAAATCAGGGTGGCAGTTAATGTCTGGACGGTACTGTCTAAGAATATTAAGAAGGTACAGGATGAAATTCCCCACGATAGTAGGTTCCGAGAACATATAAAAGAGAATCTCTCCTCAGCACGCTCCTCTGCTCAACGGGCAAACTATATTATCTACCTGTTCCTGTATGTCTTTGTGCCGAATGAGGATGGGGTGTTTAGCGAGGAAGATGTTACGATGATGCGCGCTAGTAGATTGATATGTGGACAGATTGCAGCGCAAGATCTAATAAGTCAAGCAATTATCAGTTATGTTGACGATGCCATAACAATCTTAAACGATCCAAGCCAAGTTGAGTTGAAAGCTCGCTACGTCTTACTGATGAGATCTGCACTGGGGCTTGACAAGAGAGGCACGGCAGATGCGTTCCGAATTAACTTGCACGAACTCAATTGGGACAGTCTCGACAGCGCCATGGACTCCGCTGCCCCGATGTTGCCCACTGCAACGCGGGTGGAGACGCCGCCTACTGATGACGAGGAGGACCTGGCTACACTCATAAAAGAAGCTTCTCTCAAGCAGCAGACCGCTGAGTTAGACTACCAGGCGGCGAGCCATGCATCTAGGATTGTATCTTCAAGTGTTTGCGGGGATGCCCTGTGTGATCCTTTAAAAGGTGAAAGTAAAAAATTATTTTTATCTATTCAAAAAGAGGAAGAAAAATTAATAAATCGGTATAATGCTGCAAAGAATATAATGGAGTTCAGCCCTAGAAATCCTGTTGGACCAAGTGAAGTCAACAAAGGCGTAGCAGAGATAGAGCAGGTCACTCACGCTTATAAGGAGTTGGAAAAAAAATGGAAAAAATTAAGGGAAGCTATTAAAGCGTCTCGGCTTCAAAATCCGCAGGATTCTGCTCAAAATAAAGGCAAAAAAAAGAATGGGGAAAAGGCTTCCCGCCATTTAGCATTGCCAGTCGCAGCGCTCGATCAGTTAAAAGTGACTCCTTCAGCGCAAGCGCTGAAAGCAGTAGTCGCGAATGAACATAAGGAAGAAGGGGAAGCCGCGGGTGGCGCCGGTGGAGGTAACGTGACGGGTGTGCCTCAGGAGCACTTTAGTGATGCGACAGCATTTAGGGCTTTCCTTGAAAACACTTATGAGGCCGAGGTAACGGAGCTAAGTGACGATGAATATTCTCTATTTAAAGCAGTTGCCATTGGGCTTATTATGTATGAGAGTGGCGAGGTTTCGAGTAGTTTACGAGCCAGTCAATTAAGCATACAGGCGCAAAAATATCTAGAGGGTTCTAAAGAAGATAAGTCGATAGTGCCTGGCGGGAAGTTGCCTCCTACTAGGGACCATGGCAGTGAAACGACCTTGAGGGCTATGGCGGAGGAGTTGAAACGATCGATTATAGTCCTGCATCCAAGTGACTCTCGAGACAGCCTAAAAGTAAAATTTTCTGATACAATTTATGGTGGTAGAGATACAAGCGCAATCGAAACAGCAATTTATGTTATATGCTATGGCGGGAATCGTTATGACGCCATAATGATTCCAAGTGACTCTTTAAGAGACGAGATAAAACATAGACTTTTTGAAGAAAATACGGCGGCAGCTCCTAGTGAAGGAGAGGTAGCGGCGAGGGTAGATCAATCTGTGCCTGCACCTGCTGCTGCACCTGTACCTGCTCCTTCACGTGCTCCTGTACCTGTACCTGTACCTGCTGCTGCTCCTGTATCTGCACGTCTACCTACTGCATTTGCTCGTGGTCCTAAGGCTGCAACAGAAGCAATTAGAGCTGATGCACCTGCACGTGCTCTTGTACCTGCACGTGAACGTGAACCTGCACCTGCACCTGCACGTGCACCTGCACGTGCTCTTGTACTTGGCAGGGATTTTTGGGGTAATTTATCTTTTAGTGATTGCAACAAATCTCGTGAGAGTATAGTGAAAAAGCTTGATAAACATGCAGGTAAAGTTGGCCCGGGAGTTCTAGGGCATGCATTGCGGGCGTTTTTTAAAGGCAATAAATCAGACAATGTAGAGACAAATTACATTGCTGTCATGGAAATATTTAAAGGTATTTTTAAAAAATGGAATAGTGAGGACGACAACTTTGACGCAATAGATGTATCAACCATTCTTGCTGTGCTGCCGAAATTTAAATCTGTCAGCTACGATAGCAACTGGGCTATAAAAAGAATGCTTTTAGAAATCCGCAAAAAAACATTCAGGATGCCAGATATAATGGGCGTTGCAAATATTGCTAATGGACTGGCGCAATTGGGTGTAAGGTTGAATACCGATGATCCAGCACTTCAAGCGATTTTAAAACGCGCCCAAACTATAGATTGGCGCACAGCTTTGCCAATCAACATCGCCAATACAGTGAATGGACTGGCGCACTTGGGTGTAAGGTTGAATACCGATGATCAAGCAGTTCAAGCGATTTTAAAACGCGCCCAAACTATAGATTGGCGCACAGCTTTGCCAATCGACATCGCCAATACAGTGAATGGACTGGCGCAATTGGGTGTAAGGTTGGATGCCGATGATCCAGCAGTTAAAGTAATTTTAATAGGCGCCAAAACTATAGATCGGCGCACAGCTTTGCCAATCGATATCGCCAATACAGTGAATGGACTGGCGCAATTGGGTGTAAGGTTGGATGCCAATCATCCTGCAGTTCAAGCGATTTTAGAACGCGCCAAAGCTATAGATTGGAGCACAGCTAAGCCAATCGAAATCGCCAATACGCTGAGTGGACTTGTGCATTTTGAGCTTAATGCGGATTCGCTGATTCCTATTTTAGGCAAAATGAATGTTAAATCTCTTAATAATACTCCCGATATAGCTTCTCAATCCTCTTATAAGAAAATGTTGTGTTATATTCACTTTGTTTTGAAATCTGATAAGCTTATGAAAAGCTATCCTCTGATCACTTTTAAGTTTCTTTCTAAAGTGGGGGATCAGAGTTCCTTAGAGAAAAGTTTTGAGAAAATTTTAAAAGAATTGGCTCCAGACTGTCAAATTATTCCTGAAAGCGATATCGCTCTGGATTCGATAAAAGTTTTACCCGATACTCCAGATTTTATCATACAACCAGTCTCTGGTGCAAAAAAGACTCTAATCATTGAAGTAGATGGTCCATCGCATTTTTATCGCGGCAGATTAAATCTGCAAACTGAAATGCGCAATAAAATTTTAAAAGGATTTGCTAAACATTATGGATATGATTTTAAGAGTATTGAGCTCAATGAGAGGCATTCTTTAGATGAAAAGAAACGTCTTGCTAGGCAGGCATTATCTCCTGTAGAGAGCCCCCGAGATGCTTTGGGTTCGGCACTATTCTCTTCTGCTGCAGGAGCAAGCGGAAGTGAGGAAGGATGGACAGTCGTAGGTCAAAAGCCCTTCGTAACGCAGCACTCGCCACATTTGAAGTCAGGCGCCGCGGGTGGCGCCGGTGGAGGTAACGTGACGGGTGTGCCTCAGGAGCACTTTAGTGATGCGAAAGCATTTAACGCTTTCCTTTTCAATACATATGGCGCCGAAGTATCGATAGTAGCTGGCGATGGACATTGTCAATTTCAAGCGGTTGCGCAGAGCGCTGTGATTAAAGAATTGTATGACGGTGACTCTAATAGTGCGACCGTTTGGTTAAGGGGAGAGGCGCAAAAATATCTACATGAACATAAGGGTACTTTAGCAGAAAGCTTTGTGACATGTGAGGCTAATGGCCACAAAGATTATGATTCTTGGGTTGATTCAATAAGTACGTTCCTTCATGTATCGCTACTGCCTACCGGAGAGTTGCCTTCTACTAAGGACCAGGGCAGTGAACTGACCTTGAGGGCTATGGCGGCGGTGTTGAATCGGTCGATTATAGTCCTCCATCCAGATGACTTTAAAGAAGGTATAGAAGCAAGATTTTCCAATAGAATTTATGGTGCTCCTGTAAATGAAGAGGCAATCGAAGAAGCAATTTATGTGGTATTCAATGGCGTTAATCATTATGACGCCATTGTATCTCCCTCGCCAGCTTTAATAAGCGTGATAAAACGCCAAATTTCTAGTGAAAGTGTGGTAGCGGCGAGGGTAGGTCAATCTGCACCTGCTCCTGTATCTGCAGCTGTCGTGGCAAGTACTGTGGCGCCCAAGCCGCCTCATGTGGCAAGTGCTCATGATCGCCTCTCAGCTTCTGAAGGGTATCCCTCCTCAGAATTGATTAAAGATATAGAGGCGCTTGACGATTCAGCAAGCGATGTGGCAGCAGGGTTGCCACCTGGTATTGATTGTGAGAGTGATCTAATGTTACCCGTGCTCCCATTTGAAATTACGGCAATGCACGAAATGCTTTCGAAGATCTACCCCCAGGCGCATCTGTGCTTGGTGGGCAGTCAAGTCAATCCTGTTCGAGGGGTTGCGGAGACCCCTTCTGATTTTGATCTGGAATTTTTTATGCCATTAAATGAGTCCGAACATCCAACGCATGAGTATTGTAGAGCGGCTTTAAATCTCATCACAAAAGGATTGCCGCCCAACTATACGATAGATCCAGATGTTCCTTCTCTCTTTGAGCTCCCTACGTTTTGGATTTCTGCAAGATACAATAATAGCAAGGGTTTTCCGCTGGATATTAAAATAAGCTGCGCGCTTTTGCCAGTTCAGAATCAAATTGAAGTGAGTATGCGCAGGCGACAGATTACGATCAAAGCCTCAATATTCGATTTATCTGAGAGGAAAAGATATTTTTTTGCAGGCCCCCTTAATTTTACCAGGCTAAAAAGTCAATTAAAAAAAGAAGCGTATGGTTATGCACTGATCTGTTGTGGCCTGATTCTGCAATCCGGAAAACCGCTTCCTGGAATGGCAGGAAGCTTTGATCTGGCTATGAGGACTTATTTTTTTGAACCTGCAAAAACTAAAGCAGCAGTAGACTGTGTAGAAAGTAAGTTACAAAGGAAGCTCGGGCTGGCCGGGGCAGAAGAGTGCATAAGGAGTGCGCTGGTCTATTTTGGTGCTATAGATTCTGGTGCTGCATCAAGAAAAAAAGCGTTCGACTGCCTTTAAACACGGCGATATAATACTCGTTCAATTGGGGGCGATACTGAATTCGACGGGAACGCTGAACCTCGATGTGCATGCCGAGACTGATGCATTTCTCGTAAATCCTGCATTAAGTTGCAATAACTGGCAACAAAAAAGCAAGCCGTAAGGCTGCAAACGCTAAAATGACTTTGGTTGCGAAAGCTGCCTAAGTCTGTTAGCTGAAACTAACAAGCAGGTAAATTCATATTTTGCAATGCTGTCCAGGAGGCATCGGGACAGGCTGCCAATTTTTTAGCCGGCAAACACCAATGCGTGAAGGTGCTTTCTTGGGTCTGACTCAAGCATTGTTGAAAATTGGAAACCGATAAGTAGGCGGGTGGGCGCTCTGCTTGAACGAAAAGGGGAGCGGCAAGCAGGAGAAGCGGTAGCATTTTTTTCATAATATATCCTATTAAAGAAGTAAGTCTTTCTAAATTAACTCAAAATGAATCTAAAATCAAGCTGACTATATGCAATATAATTTGTTTTTATGGTTTATTAAAATTCAAAATTAAACTAAGAATAGATTGATATGTTGACATAAATTATGATTTAAACTAGCCTTTAATTCATTTCAAATTTAATTTTAGAGCATGATATGGCATTTTCTATTGAACCTGATGAAGCCTCTTTTTTAGAATATTTTGATACGACGGAAACCTGGCCAGCAATATCTCTTCAAAAAAATATGGCTCACCGAAAAATGCTGTTAAAAAGTCTATGTAAAAAAATAGACCCCAAGGTGCTGAATTACTTTATTATTTCATCTACCTGGCGGGATTTTTTTGCAAAAAATGAACGCATGAATTCTACAGAGTTAAAAATTAGTAATACTGACACACTCTCTGCTATTTTTTGCATGTTGCCTCTGAAAAATCAGATTCCTATATTTGATAGGGCATTTTTAAATGCCTACTACTTGCTGAGCAGGATTCCCGAGACCTATCGCAACCTCCCAGGGCTTTCGGAAACCGTGCTGAGCATGCTGGGCCGCCCCCTGCACAATGAAGCCATTCATGCCTACCTCAATCAGTTGATTCGATTACCCCATAAAAAAGTCATGCATCAAGCTTTTTTTAATGAATTAAAGACAATTCCCGGACTTGATTTAAGCACGCTCACGGAAGAAACAGCCCCTTCGCCTGAGATCATAGACAAAATTCAAACCTGGCAAACTGAGATGCAAATACACTTAGAAACGCTTCGCCATCACCTTATTCCTTTACTTCAAGGCCTACCGCACGATACAAGCACCTTCGGGCCACAGTTGCTACAACTCTTTGCTGACCTGAGAAACGCATTGCTTCAAGGTGCAAATATCGACGCCTGTGATCGAACCATTGAAGCTGCATTACAATCGATTACAAAAATAGCTGCAGAAAATCCTGCCGCCGCCCCCCGCCCGCTTGTTGACTCTGATGAGAGTGAAAAAGATGAAGAAGAGGTTCCGCTCACAGGAAAAAGCATATTTTCTGAAACCGAATTGCGACCGATGATCACCGCAGCCTCCAATGATTATTTTCAAGCGTATCCTCCACTCGAATGCCTGAATCGATATCAGCAAATGGATCGATATAAAGTCGGAGATAAAGTGATCTACGATCCTCTTTTTTTTAATATTTTAGAATCCCTTAATCTAGAGGCGCGTGCTTTAAAAACATGGATACAGAATACTCTCATTCAGTTATTACCCAAGCTACCGCATTTATTCACAAGGCCCGCTGAAGAATCGGACGATGAAAAACCACCCTTCCGATACCCCACTGGATCTGATATATCGATCATAGAGGTAGAGGATGCACAACCATTGGATGCGTTTTTTTGCTTTCATATCGCCCATCTACTCAAAAGCTTACGCGATTACGATTGGCTGACAGCTGATCCTGCTGCAATTGGCTTTTTAAAACAACAATCCCTCAACCCTGAGGTCGCTTTTACCGCTATTCTGGCAGAAACGCTCATCCTGAAATATTTTGGCTCTGAGTGCTCTTCTACCACAAAGAATCTACTCACCGCCCTCCTGTTAAAAACGGAAATCGATGCAACAAAACCGCTGGATCACTTGATCTATCAAGCCTTTATCAAAAACTTTCCGAATATTCATCATGATGCACAGACTATTCTGGCTGTTTTTAATGATACCCTTCCAGCGCTGGAAAGACAGGCGGACTTACTTTCTCTCAGCTTATCGAATCCATTTGAAGGAACAGGCCCCATTTTTTGCCCCATTTCCAGCTTTTATGATCTGATCGTTGATCTTTTTGCTTTGGTTAAAATCGAGTCTGCACAATTGTGGCTGGAGTCTCTTTTTAAAAAAGCGGCTTCTGCTGACTTTATTCCTGAATCCTGTGAATTTAAAAGAGATATAGTTCATATCTTGAACCTGCATGATATTCCAACTGAACAACACGCAAAAATGACAGAAAATCTATTTGTCCGATTTTTATCAGGCCTGACACACGATGAAACGGCGATGAAAGAGATTCAGAGCCGAACAAAAGCAAAAATAGCCTCCTATGGCGAAAAGACGGTACTGATCAACTATACTTCTAAACGTTTAACAGCGCTTTTTCTTGCGTTTAAAATGGCTTACGATAAGAGGGGCCACACCCAACGGAATCGTTTTGCAAAAGGCACAACCGCGGCACTCCTATTATTATGTACCGGTCTTTTTTCAGTATGCGCTTATGGCATTATCACGCATAAAAAAATAGGGCTGGAATCGCTTCTGCCAGAGGATATGCCCCATGCCGGCAATCTGGCGCCGCTTCTTGGAAGCATGGGTTTATCTGTTGCCACAGGGCTGATTTATGCCATCTCACATCAGTGTTATTTTAATACGGACAGCCTCGCTCAACTCAGCGGCAGCCTGCGTCATTTAGATATTTCAAATCAGAGTCGCTATAGCCAGAAAACAAAATTAGCGACCGGACTTGTTGGGACCTTGAGTCTTTCAGGCCTGATTGGCTGGCTGCTGTATCTCGGCATTACCGATCAACTTTACTCTGACTTAGGCGGAGAGCTCACTGCACAAAATACGCCGAATAATAAAGCGGCACAAGGCACAACCACAGCCATTATGATTCTGGCTCAGCTTTTTGTGGTGCTCTTGCCCACTTTATTATATAAAATATATGGCGCCTGTAAAATAAATATGCCTCCGGAACATAGTATTCTCGCCGATAGAATGGAAGAAGACGATACCCCTTGTTTATCTGACCTTCCCGCTGAAGTGTCAGAAGACCGGGGCAGTTACAAAGGCCCGGCCAATGCATTGAATGGGTTTTTAGTCGGCTATACTCCTCCGATTCTGCTCGAAGCTGCGTCGCGTGCTTTAAGAACGGAGCAAGGTAATTTTATCCCTAAACCTCTTAGTCAACATAATCCATTTCGATATCCACTGCCATCCTATTCTAGAGCGGGAGCGGGATCAGGGACAGGAGTGGGGCTTAACTCGTATAGTTCAAACAGCTCATATTCGGCATCGGGTGGGCCCGCTCCCTTTAAGGCGCCTTAATGCCTGAACTCATCTTTATAGAAAACGAAGATCAAGATCTTCCTTCTGAATTGGCTGCTCATTTACTCCCCTGGGTTATCGCACGGAACACCCATAATCCAACTCAAAAATTTGTTGGATTAGAGTGTATTATCAATATAAATGCTAAATTTAATGCGAAGCAGTTACATCGCTATTTACCGCAAGAAAGTAGTGCCAGGGAAAATAAATGCTTTTTTGCGTATCTCAACAGCCCATCCAAAAAAATTAGTTTAATCTTGATTCGTTGTGATCCTGAAGGATATGTAAACGCAGTCTCCCATTTTTTTATGCACGATGCCTTAGATTCAGGAACACTCATTGGGGATGCCTCCTATCATCACCAATCCATTCCTATAGAATTCACAGAAAATGCCGCACTTGCACCTTATGCTGCTTTTACAAGCGTGACGGATTCCCTCCTTCAGCAAACCCTCCGAAATTGGAGCGGAGGAAATCATCTGGGCCGTATTGATCTTTCATATAACACGCGAAAAGCCTATCTTTCAGAGGTTTTGAAATCCTATGACAGGAAGCGGGGTGACACTTATTTTTTTGTTAAAGCGTCACTTGGACTCGATCATCGCCACTTAAAATCGCCTTTCATTATTTACCCACCACTTGAAAGTGTTCGCCATGCAATGCATGGTTTATTTTCACCGTATCCCAGCTTGATTGATGAAGATGCCATTCAAATCATGAAAGAGTCTGTTGAGTGTAATACCTTTCTCCCCCACACGAGAGACGCATTTTCTCACAAAATGCAGCAGCATCATGAAAGACTCCACACCATGCGCCATGAGGAAAACTGGAACATCATAAAAGAGATCATGAAAGCCTCATGGGATTCTAAACAATGGCAGGAATACTGGGATGCAAGACTCACCCGCCCTGATATCACAGAAGATGACTATTGCCAGCAAAAATATCCCTTTGCAGTCCAAAATTATGATGCTTATCCAGAAGCGATCGAGAGGGTTAAAGTGGCTTTTTTTGAAAAAACACAAGACGCTGTAAGAGAACGAGACTTATCAGAAAACTTTGATTTTAGAAAAACCTATCGAATAGAAGCAACAAAAAAACTGCAATCTATTCGACGCAAAGCCAGGGCGATGAAGCCTCAAACTTCAGCCAGCCTGATGCTAGAAATCACTGCAAAAAGAATCGTTGAAACAGAATCCTTTGATGACCTCCTTCAAAGATTACAATCTTGTGGAGTGGATCTCATAACAGTCCATCTTTGTTCGGCTGCACCGGCTCAATCCGCGACTGCAAAAACAACAACTCCGGATCATTTAGATCCCAAAAAATACAGGCCGCTTCCTGAAAAATATAAATATTTAGAAATATTTGCAAATGTATTTCTAATTGCTGAGCTATCTAATTTTGGATATTTCGAAGAACATTTGCTTGCCTACTGGTCTGGATACCATCTTTTTAAAGAAGATCGGCTCAATGACGCTGCATTTCTGCTATTTGGAAAAATCATAGACAAAATGAAAGCGCTTCCCAGTAACGCACTTCCTTCATTTCTAAATCAATTTTCAGTCGAGGCATTATGGGTCATGATGGATTATGCCAGCCAATATCCTAATTCAACAGGGCTCCTTTTTTTTCCAGAAGATCTGACTGTATTCAATCAAAAAATGACTGAAGATTTCAAATCTTGGAATCGCCCCGCACTGCTTACGTTTTTTTTAAATACCACCCATCAGGTTTGTCAGGAGATTGCCTCAAAGGGCCCGGGTTACTTTGCAATGAGTCCATTATCAGCCTATTTTTTCCATGATAAAACAGCAGACCGCTATCATTGTAAAAGCACCTATATTGAATCCAACTGGATTGATCTTCTCAATGAGATTTTAAATAAAAATGCGACAATCTGCGATCTATTCTTAAGAAAAATAAACGCGGATCCTTTGGCTGAATCTTTTGAATTATTACATCATGAGGAGGGCATTGTATCCTTCAAACTACGCGCTTTTGAATCCCTTAAAACAGACTTTCTGATCATGATGACAAAAGTAACAGACCTTAAAACTTTGAAAGATCAATTAAACATTCGATTACAGCAAATTTTACTGCTCGTGGCGACTACTTATTCAGAACGTCATCCCCATTTTCGGACTCACCCCCTAGAAATGATCAAACTTTTTAGACTGGAAGGTGATTTTATAATCCTTCATGATAATTCAGACTATTTCCTGAATGGAATGCTTTTCACACATAAAAAAATAATGCCTATTCTCAATCATCTCTTAAAAGAATGGCATGATCATCAAAATAACACTTTAATTTCCCTCTTTAAAAAAACGCTTTTGGACCAATTTAATGAAACCTTTATTGCGGCGCAATTATCAAGTACCGGAAAAACCCTGACATGGATTGAGGCACCTTACCCCCAGCTGCATTGTGATTTTGAATTGAATGCATTAACAGAAATCCTGACGACCTCTCAAACGCCCAGATCTCAAAAAGCAGCCCGCATCAATTTAATTAAAATCTGTCAAACAGAAATCCTGGATGCCTTGACCGTCATCCAGAATGTAGAATCTCAATTAAAAGGATGGTGTTATTTACTCCATTTATTTTTTTCACGCACGCCTGACCCGAGACCTTTTGCATTATTAAAAGAGCAACGGGATCTAATCTTTCAAAACTATAAAGTGATCTGTCGATTACGCAAACAAGTTGTCGATTATCGCCTTCAAACTGACACGCTTGATCACGCTGGTTTATTAACTCGATTAAATTCAGCCTTAAAAGTCACTCGAGATGAACCCGCAGCAATACACGCAGACGTTGAAATGACGCCTGTCCGCCCAATGCCTTTTAAGATGTTGCGCGATGATCACAGCCATTCCGTGCCACTTTTATCACTTGAATAAAAAATCCCCCTGAATCATCAAGGGAATCAGAGGGATTTGAGAAAACCGAATACTCAGTCTAAAATTAGCAATTAACGTAGGGTACACAACTTAAAACCTGAGGTTGAGCACTGGTAGTCACATACATTCCCACGCCACCCAATACTGCTGCTGCAACGATTGCTAAAGTCCATTTTTTCATTTTTATATTCCCCTTTGTTTATTTATAATTAACTATGCACTGATTCTAACATGTATTAAAAAAAATACAACACATTTATACCTTTATTTTTTTGTAAAATAGACAGTTTGTGCAAACTCAATTACAATGGATCAGGAGCACAACATGACGTCATTCGCAAGTTTATTATTACACTGGTTTCACCAACATGGCCGAAAAACCTTACCCTGGCAACAGGACATCCATCCTTATCGGGTCTGGGTGTCTGAAATCATGCTGCAACAGACGCAGGTTAAAACGGTCATTCCCTATTTTGAGCGCTTTATGGAGGCATTTCCTGATATTCAAAGCCTCGCGCTGGCAACTGAAGATCAGGTCTTAAAACACTGGGCGGGACTCGGTTATTATGCTCGGGGCCGAAACTTACATCGTTCGGCACAAATCATCCAATCTGAATGGGGCGGTCAATTTCCCCAAGCGCTCTCTCAAGTACAAAGTCTGCCGGGATTGGGACGTTCTACAGCCAGTGCGATATTGGCGATCTGCATGAGCCAGCCTCACCCGATTTTAGATGGTAATGTGAAGCGCGTTTTGGCCCGCTATTTTGGAATTTCAGGCTATCCCGGCGATAAAAAAATAGAAGCGCAACTGTGGGAAAAAGCAGAAGCCTGTTTACCACAACAAGACATTCCCGATTACACGCAGGCGATTATGGATCTAGGGGCAATGATTTGCCTCCCTCGCAATCCTCAATGCGCACAGTGTCCTGTCCAAAAAAATTGTATTGCGAATGCAACACATCAAACCGCATCGCTTCCCACGCCCAAGCCCAAAAAGGCAGTCCCCACTAAGACGGCATTTTTTGTCATTGCGCGTTATCGGGATCATATTTTATTAGAAAAACGTCCCTCAAAAGGCATTTGGGGTGGCTTGTGGTGTCCTCCAGAATTTACAACAGAGATCGATCTCAATGCCTTCATACACAATCGATCCATCCAAATTTTAGCACCCAGACAGCATCAGTTCACGCATTATCGTTTGCTGTTTACACCCTATCTGATGGAGGCAGAAACTGCATTTTGTCATGACAAAATACATCTCTGGGTACCGATAAAAGAGCTGTCGCAATATGCATTTCCCGCCCCTATTTCACTTATTTTGCCAATACCTCCGCTAATGGAAGACCCTCTGCGTTAGCCATTGCCCGCCCAAATGAAGTGATGCTCATTTCTCTAGGCCGTGGTGTTTGTTCAGAAGCATGGGCTAAGACCTCCCAAAATGGGCGCGTCAATGCACTCATCATCGTGTTCTCCGATGCGAGAGAGCGCAGAATTTTGGGTCGGATCACAGGAGTAGACCCGTCATAAGAAACAGCAACGGACACAGGCCCCATTTCCACTGGAACAGGCTGCATAATAAAACCTTTACATTCTTTCCCAGAATAGAAAACCGCTGAAACTGTACTGACGTGCCTTAATGCAGAGATATCTGGAATGAAAACAAACGGACGGCTTTTATCAAAAAAGCGATATTTTTCTTCATTCTCACTTAATAGCTTATACTTTAATATATATCTTTTTTCATAAAAAAATGATTTTACTTCAAGATCTCCATATTGTATTTTTAAAGAAGTCATCTCTTTTTCGGATTTTATGGAAAAGGATAAATTCATCTTTACACTAAGGGAGTCTCTCCCAATCCCTATTAAAAAGAAAGGCTTAGAACAACAACAAAAACTTTTTTTTGATATGATCAAAGGTAAATCGAGAGCTAAAAAAGGGGTGCTTGCGCTACCTGGACTACGATGGGACATGAATGGTTTTGACCTTAACTATTCTAACGTATAAAGATTATATATTATATTTTAGAGCACGCCAATCATGTCCATTCTTCTTTAAAATTAAGAGCCCGGAATACATGCATCATTCTCTGGAATGGCTGACACTACGCGCAGGATACGCCCTGCAGTTTCTGCCAACAATTTCAAGTCTGAGAATGACGCAAAGGTGTGTGCAGAGGGCCTAAGCGCTTGAAGGGGAGCTGAAGATTGCTCAGCCTTAATCGACTTTTTGATTTTTTTCTTTTTCGATACTGGCCTAATCTTCCTAATCTGATCGATCATACTCTCTAGACCCTCTTTTGTTGGATATGCTTTGGAAGAAGGACATATCTTTTCATAAGCTTCACATAAAGGAAGCCCCTCAGCAATCGATTGCTCCAAATTATCATCAAATACCGCCATGATTGACGTAAGCTCCCATATGCTGTCAAATGCCCAAAGAACTAAAACGGCATAAGGAGCGGCTTTACGCGGAGTACCGATGCAATGCGGCGCTAACTGCTCCGCAAGATACTCATATTTATTTTGGTGAGACGGCTTATTGTTATCTGCAATTTTAAGAATATTTTGAAATACAGCTATTACATCATTTCTTACCCTATCTTTAATATCTTCGCAGTCTTTCATCTTTTCAGTTATTTTAAAATTGATGGTATAGATCATCGGACGGGACTTTTCAAAACTCGTAGGAACCCGAATGCTATAACGTAAATACTTATGGCTGCCTGCCTGATAAGAGACGTTTATTACTCTGGAGGTCGGTGCAGGCTTTTTACGCTTTAACATCGGATCTATTGCGTTACGAGAAATGGTCGATGCTTGCATGGGCGCTCCTTTAATCTTGATGTAAAATTACTATACGTGATTTCGAATCATTTTTATATTATCTTAGAATTTAAATTACGTCAATCCTCAATGAGGCAAGCTATGACAAATTGGAGATGCTCTGTTATGATCAGTAAACACTAAATTGAGAAAAAAATCACACCATGCGACTCATAAATACCTTTAGTATAATTTTTTTTATTCCGTGCTTTTGTTTTGCAGAAAGCAATCTCATTCCTAATCAGCCCTTACAAACCAATCCACTGGCACAACAATTTACACCCAGCAAAAAAAACAGTAATACGCAGTTGTATGTGACACAGTTTACTGACCCAGGTGCGCAAGCGCTCAATCGGCCCAACGCACCGTCCCTCAGTGATGTGAACGCCTGGATTAATAGCCCAGGACAACTGCTCAGCAATGATGTGATTAATCGCTATGGGATTGGGATGCAAATTGGATTTTAAACTAAATCCGAACCACCATAATGTCAGACTTCGCGCCATGGAGAACCGCATTGGCCGTAGAGCCCAAAATCGCGGAAGCCAGTGCCTTGCGAGCATGACTGCCCATGACGACTAATCCTGCCTGAACTTGATTTGCAAGATCCAGAATTTCCTGTTTTGGAAAACCCACTTTCACATGCACATGCTCGGGTTTAACCACAAGTTTACTGGTTTGAATCAGCTCATTTAATTCTGCTTCAGCATTGCTTTTCAGGTCTATTTCAATCGCAGGATAATACCCCAATGCGCTGACATCACCCACTACATGAATCACATGCAATTGCGCTTTAAAATAATCCGCTAAATCGCTGGCTGCATTCATAATCGCATGATTGTCTTCATGCAATTCGATCGCGAGAACGATATCTTGATAAGGCAATGCTTTTAAACGTTGGCCTGTTTTATCCACACGAATCGTCAACACATCCACTGGAGAGCCATGCAAAATCCCATTTGCAGTAGAACCTAAAAGCAAGCTCAGGCCATGCTTTCCATGACTTCCACACACAATTAAATCGGCTTTGATTTCAGTCGCTAATTTGATGATTTCATCGCAGGGCTTGCCTTCACGCATGATCACCTGATCATCGTTAAATTTATATTTTGCTTTCAATTCAATTAATTCTTTTTGGGCATTTTCCAAGACTGCATTCTGAAAATCATACGCATAAGGCGCAGAAGAAACCAAATGCGGTACCACATGGACTACGCTCAGCTTGCCATGATAGTGCTCGGTTAATTTCAACGCTTCTTCAAGCAAAAACTGGTCATTTTCATAAATATCAATCGCGAGTAAAAGATGGTCATTGTTTTTCATCATATTCTCCTAGCTTTTCTTCTATTCTATGCAATTATGGATACACACGCAAGCGAGCAGTGTTGTAAATTTATTCAAATCTGTTACACTATCTTGATTATTTTATTCGCGCTTACGGGATGATACTTTCATCAATGACACACTGGAAAACCCTTTTACGGGATGCAATCACGGACCCTGCAGAATTGCTGAAAATGCTAGACCTTCCTGCAGATCATTTAGCTGAAATGCGTCAGGCTGAACAGCTTTTTACAATGCGCGTTCCCCGCAATTTTATCGCTCGCATACAAAAGGGCAATCCCCGAGATCCCCTGTTATTACAAGTTCTACCGCTGGGTTTAGAAACGCTTGATGTCGCTGATTTTGTGGAAGACCCTCTCGGTGAACAAGCCGCCAATCCCATCCCGGGTCTTCTGCATAAATATCATGGTCGTGTTCTGCTCGTCACGAATGGCCATTGCGCCGTACAATGCCGTTACTGTTTTCGGCGTCATTTTGAATATCAGGATCAAAACCCGGGTCAAAAAGGCTGGCAACGCGCCTTTGATTATATTGCGAAAGATTCCAGTATTCATGAAGTCATTTTAAGTGGAGGAGACCCTCTCACCCTGACGGATCAAAGCCTAAAAGGCTTATTGGCGCATGTGAACGCCCTTCCACAACTCAAAACCATTCGCTTTCACTCCCGCATACCGATTGTCCTCCCCGAACGCATTGACGCTGATTTTATAGCCTTATTTAAAGAAACCACTCTCAATAAAGTCATGGTCATTCATTGCAATCATCCACAAGAGCTAGACCGCTCTGTTTTAAAAGCCCTGCAAGCCTTAAAAGAAATAGGCTTTACCCTGCTCAATCAATCCGTCCTCTTGAAAGGCATCAATGACACCCTTCCCATTCAACTCACGCTTCAGCACACCCTCTTCGATTACGGCGTCCTCCCCTATTATCTGCACGTCCTAGATCGCACCAAAGGCGTCGCCCATTTTGAAGTCAGCGAATCCGCCGCAAAAACCCTCCATAAAGCCATGCGTCACCATCTCCCCGGCTATTTAGTACCCAAACTTGCCCGAGAAACCGCCGGAGAACCCGCAAAAACCCTCCTCAACGAATGATATTGAAACATCAATAATAATATTAAATTAAAAACATCTTTACATTTTAAATATATTGATATATAATGAACATGAATCATAATTATTTAGGAGTGAAAAAATGTTTTTAACGCGTTTAGATGATACTGAAAGACTATTGACTATAAATCTGATTGTGAATAAACTGAAAGAAATAGTATCCGAAGAAGTCTTAAGAGATACAGATGAGTCTGTGAAACTTTTAAGGACTTTTGAAGGTGAAAAACGTGTGCGTGGTACTATAAGCAGTACGATAGAAAATACACGACTTGATCAAATTAAAAACTTATCTAAAGAATTAGAAACAGTTATTGAAAAATTAAGCAGCTCGTTTGACTCTTATCCAATGATCGAATCTTCTCTAGTTTATCTAATTAATTTTTCTAATAAGTTTGATAAGCCTGCTTTAAATCGTGCATTAGAAAAGAATGTGGCCCTAGGTACACCTGCTTCTACTGATGTATCAGAGAGCTCTACTGCCAGTGGCGGTTCAGGTGCTGGAACGTTTACGGGTAGCTATACATCTTCAAGCTACGTGGCACCAACTTCTGCACCAACTCCTTTCAGTGGCTGTGCTGGAACGGGTACAGGTTCTTTTACTACTCCTGATCCTACAACACCATTTTTAGTAATGCCGCAATTACGATCTCTTGAAATTGACGCTTCCAAACAAACAGCAAAACCTTGTCTTCAGCCCAGCCTCTTCTAAAACGCACTGGCTTTTTTGATAAAAATTTTACAAGTTTGGATTGATCTTTGTAGGGCAGATATCCGATAAAAAACAGCTTCCACATAATGGATTGCGGGCTTTACAGATATATCGTCCATGGAGGATCAACCAGTGATGGGCATCTTGTTTGTATTCGGCTGGGATTTTTTTTAGTAATTGCTGTTCAATGGCGAGGGGGGTTTTGCCTTTCGCTAGGCCCAAACGTTGGGCTACGCGAAAAATATGCGTATCAACTGCAAGGGTGGGTTCGCCGAAAGCAGTATTCAAAATGACATTTGCCGTTTTTCGGCCTACACCGGGCAAACTTTCTAGGTCTTTGCGTGAGTGAGGGACTTCGGATTTAAATTGCTGAACTAAAATCTCACAGGTTTTCATAATATGGTCGGCTTTACTATTAAACAAGCCAATGCTTTTGATGTGCTTTTTTAATCCGTCTAAACCCAGAGATAATATGGCCTCTGGCGTGGGGGCCACTTTGAATAAAGTCTGTGTCGCGCGATTCACGCTGACATCCGTTGCCTGCGCAGATAAAATGACCGAAATCAATAACTGGAAGACGGACTCATACACTAACTCCGTCGTGGGATGAGGATTGTGTTCTTTGAAGCGCGTGAAGAGGGTATGGATATTCACTTACAACAGCCTATCTGTTCACATATCTGTTGTTTACTGCTTTTAAAAAAAGCAATTTTAAGGGTCCCAAATTTTTTAATAATTAGGTTTTCATTCAAAGTGTATATTTTATCTATACGTAACCATGATTTTTTAGGTAGCTCTCCTTTTGAAAGATCCTTATTTTCTAACATTATTGATATTTCATGATGTGACTGGCTCGTAATTGGAACAGCAAGAAAATCTCCAAAATAATCCTTTTCTTTTAAAATAAGTGCAGGTCTTTTTTTTAAACTGGTTAAATCGCTAAAAGGAAATGGAATAAGAATCAAATCACCTGGTTTATAGGTCATTCCACACTTCATCCTCGGGATTATCCCATAATTGTGTCATTGAATGTGTTTGTGCCTTCATTAAATCATTATCTTGATTTCTAAAAGATAAAAAATTAACAAAATCTAAAACCTCCCGTGCTAATGGTTCTGGAAAAGGCGTTACTTTTTTATATATTTCTTGTGCTACTGTCTGCATATTCACATCCTCTTAGATGAGCGCTCTGATTATATTATAGCACTTTTTTCAGATTTAACAAATCCTGAAAATAATCTTTAGCCGGTTTAAGCTGATTAAATTGCTGAGTCTGATCTTCAGCTTCTTTGAAAAGGCGCGCTTTTCGGCGATCGGCTAAGGCTCGAATATCGACACTTCGTTGATGTGGGTCAAACTGTTGAGGGATCTCAAGCAGATCAATACAATCAACAGGACAGACGGGAAGGCATTTTTCGCAGGAAATACAATCCTGCTCAATGACGGTATGCATAAATTTGGGCGCGCCAACAATGGCATCTACGGGACAGACTGGCAGACACTTTCCGCATCCGATACAGTCTGCTTCCCGAATAAAAGCAATGAAAGACAAAATTTATGAAGCAATCGCTTTAATTTGAGCTGTCATTCTGGCTTTATGACGTGCTGCTTTGTTTGCATGAATCAAGCCTTTATGTGCAAAACGATCCAATGTTTTTTCCATTTCTTTATATGCAGTGGTCGCGGTTTCAACATTACCGGATGCAATTGCTTTCACAGTCTTTTTCATAAAAGTCCGCATCATGGAACGTAAGGATACATTATGTTGACGATGTGCTTCTGACTGTTTAGCGCGTTTTTTCGCTGATTTAATATTTGCCACGTGATCTCCAAAATCAATTTTTCGATGAGCCGGAGATTTTCGCCTTTTTATGCAACAATGTCAAGTTCTTTTTGTTCTGACGTTCACGATTCACAATTGGGAACAGCATTTCCAAGGCTTTGCGATAAACATGACGCTTAAAAGAAATGATTTGATTCAGTGGATACCAATACTCTACCCAATTCCAGGCATCAAACTCCGGGCTCTTCGTGCAATTAAAATCGATTTTGCTTTCTGCACATTTAAGGCGCAATAAAAACCATTTTTGCTTTTGACCCACATAATGAGAATCCTGCACACGCAGCATCGTCGTAGGCAAGCGGTATTTAAACCAGCCTTTCGTCACGGACAAGACTTCAACATCTTGAGGACGTAAGCCCACCTCTTCGTATAATTCTCGATACATCGCGGAGAGTGCGGTATCTCCTAAATTCAGCCCACCTTGGGGAAATTGCCAAGCCCGTTGCCTGATCCGTCTCGCCCATAAAACCTTCGTGTTTTCTGGATTTAAAATGATAATGCCTACATTCGCGCGATAGCCTTCTCCATCAATCACTTTAGCCTAAGCTTTCTCATCGTCTTTAATGTATTCAGCATATCTGATTTATTCGCAATACTCAACCGTGTTGATAAGCTCTGTATAGGCCTGTGGATAAAGGTGTATCTTTTTTCACTCCCAACTTATCCACAACTTACCCCGTCATGATGCAATGTTTATACCGATTTTGTTATGCCTCTCCAAATCCCGTAAAATTTAGCTTACAATGAGATATACACACAAAATGCGCGATGTTATAACAATTGCAAATAAATAAACTAATAAGATTATATAATAAAGAAGAAACTTCTTTTGTTGCTGAAAGCCTTTTGGTCTTTTTAAAATCCCGAGCTAAAACGGTTATTTTCCTGAAAGGGAATTTAGGCAGTGGTAAAACAACCTTCAGCCAAATCCTCCTTCAAAAATTAGGGGTGACTGAACGCGTCAAAAGTCCCACTTATTCCGTCATCGAACCTTACGCCACTCCAGAAATGAAAATATATCATTTGGATTTGTATCGGCTGCAACATGAAACCGATCTCTATGAAATGGGATTACTGGATCATTTGGATGAAAATGCACTTTTTTTAATCGAATGGCCAGAGTTACTTCAAAAACTAGGCTTAAAGCCTGATTTATGCTTAGAATTTGCATTAAATGAAAATCAGGGAGTCTTAGAAAGATCCGTAATAATGAAAACAACCGTCTGTTTTAATGAGTAGCCCATGAAAACAACCGTCTCTTTTATTGACTTCATACTGGCAAAGCGATTGAATATCAGTTACTCTCCATTCCGTTTTATTTGATTGGACAGATTCATCGATTGATTGAACTGTGTAAACAAGGATAATGTATGCAATCACGCCGTATTGAAACACTTTCACCGATTCTTGCCAATCAAATTGCCGCAGGAGAAGTCGTTGAACGTCCCGCTTCGATTGTAAAAGAATTGGTCGAAAACAGCATCGATGCCGGTGCAAAAAATATTGAAGTCCGGATTGAAGATGGGGGGCTCAAGCTCATTCAGGTTACAGATGATGGTCAGGGTATTCCCCAAGATCAACTTGTTTTAGCTGTCTCCCCTCATGCAACCAGCAAAATTTACTCTCTGGATGAATTAGAAAATTTGCAGACCTTGGGATTTCGGGGAGAAGCCTTGGCCAGTATTGTATCGGTTTCCCGATTTGTATTGAAATCCAAACATCATGAAGCGGAAAGTGCCTGGGCTTTGCAGCTTGAGGGTCGTCTTGAATCACGATCCATTGAGCCTGCAAGTTTAAATCAAGGCACTAAAATCGAAGTACGGGATTTGTTTTTTAATACGCCCGCACGTCGCAAATTTATGAAATCATTCAGCACAGAGTTCAATCATATTGACGAAATTATGCGTAAAATTGCGATGAGTCATGCTGACGTTCATTTCAGTATTTATCATAATCAAAAATTGTCCTGGCAAGTCGCAGAGATCACGAATTCAGCAACAGAAATCAAGCGTTGGCAGACTTTATGTCACAAAGATTTTTATACGCAAGCTAAAACCATTGATTCAAATCGCGCGGGTTTTAATCTACAAGGATTAATCACGGAACCCAAATATCTTAAAGCAACGAGTCAGACACAATACTTTTTTTTAAATGGCCGTCCGATTCGCGATAAACTCATTTTTCATGCCATTAAAGAAGCGTTTAAAGATGTGCTTTATGGCCAGAATCAGCCATCTTATGTGTTATTTTTAGAGATGGATCCCAAAATGGTTGACTTTAATGTGCATCCCGCAAAGTTGGAAGTGCGGTTTCGGGAAGGGCGTCAGGTACATGATTTTTTAGTCAGTGAGTTAAAAAAATCATTAGCGGGCCCCCTGATTGAAATGTCGATCGCACCACAGCGCCCCCTTTACGCACCCACACCTGAATTTTGTCATGACAAAATGCCGCCTCAGGCGCAGCAGATTTATGCCGATTTGCTTCAGGATATTGCACCGCCGATTCCTGAAATCAAAAGCCGTTTTGGCGAAGTGATTGCCCAGTTAAGTGGCGTATTTATTTTAAGTCGACATTCAGAAGGGCTTATTTTGATTGATATGCATGCCGCGCATGAGCGAATTTTATATGAGCGCTTAAAAATAGAATGGCATCAGCAAACGCTGCCAAAACAAGGCTTGCTTTTGCCGATAACCGTACAACTGAGTCGAACAGAGTGGGCGATTTTTAAAGAGCATGAGGCCCTTTTTACGCATTTGGGTTTGGGGATTGGGGAATGGGTAGACCAAAAAATCCTGATTCGTGAAATTCCCGCACTCTTAGCCAAAGCAGATTTAACACGATTTATGCAGGAATTACTGCATGATTTGAACGTATTGGGTTCGGCTGAACCCGACTCCTATTTAGATCAAATCTTGGCTGAAGTGGCCTGTCATAGCGCCATTCAGGCTAATCAAAAATTATCTATTTATGAAATGCAGCAATTATTACAGGATATGGAAATCACGCCCCGGATTGATTATTGCAATCATGGTCGCCCGACTTGGCGTTTATTAAAGAACGATGAATTGGATCGCTTATTTTTGCGGGGACGTTAAGCATTTTTGTCTAAATTCACGCTTATTTTATTGGAATGCAGATTTTATAATTCATTAGGTGTACAATCCTGAAAAATCATTGTAAAGGAAATTATGAGTATGACGATTGTTTCTGCGTATGCGGCACCCTCCCCAACTGAGGCCCTGAAACCCATGACTATCACGCGACGTGAAGTGGGTTTTGACGATGTACAAATCGCAATTGAATATTGTGGCGTGTGTCATTCAGATATTCATATGGCACGAAATGAATGGGGTTTTGCGACGCATCCTGTCGTGCCTGGGCATGAGATTATCGGTCGTGTCACAAAAGTAGGTCAAAACGTAAGCCGTCATAAAGCGGGTGACTGGGTGGGCGTGGGATGCATGGTTGATTCTTGCCGCAACTGCGATCATTGCAATGAGGGGCTGGAGCAATATTGTGCGCATAAAGTCATGACTTACAGTAGTTTAGACCCAAAATACAATACGATGACGTATGGCGGGTATTCGCAGCAGGTTGTTGTAGATCAAGATTTTGTGTTAAGCATTCCTAAAAATCTTGACCCAAAAGCCGTGGCGCCTTTATTGTGTGCAGGTATTACCACCTGGTCTCCTTTACGTCATTGGAAAGTGAAGCCTGGAGATTTAGTAGGGGTGATTGGTTTAGGTGGCTTGGGCCATATGGGAATCAAATTTGCGCATGCATTGGGTGCAAAAGTCGTGATGATTACGCGTTCGGCCAGTAAAGGTCAAGATGCCAAAGCATTAGGGGCTGATCAAGTCCTTTTGTCTACAGATGTAGTCGCGATGCAAGAATATGCCAATCAATTTGATTTTTTGCTGAATACGATTCCCACGCGTCATGATCTCAATCCCTATGTCAATTTATTAAAACGGGATGCGACAATGGTGATGGTGGGTGCGATTGAACCGGTTGAACCCGTGAATTGTGGCCCGTTGGTATTGGGCCGTAAATCCATCGCGGGATCATTGATTGGGGGAATTGCGGAAACGCAGGAAATGTTAGATTTTTGTGGCCAGAATCAGATTGTTTCGGATGTTGAAATCATTCAGATGCAGGATATCAATGCTGCGTATGAGCGGATGATTCAAAGCGATGTGAAATATCGATTTGTGATTGATATGACGTCTTTAGTTTGAAAATAATAATTTAATGTTTGATCCATAACTAAAAAACACAGCCCTATTCAATCCCATGCTTTCAAAAAAAGCATGAATCAGGTAAATTAGGCGTTTATTTTAAAATAGTAAAGGAATATTGAATGAGTACAGCGCATTTTAAGAAGAATATGTCCCTCTTCTCACTGACTATGACAGGCGTTACAGCGATTGTCGGTTCAGGGTGGTTGTTAGGAACACAGAAAATTGCTGAAATTGCAGGGCCAGCGGGGATTTTATCCTGGGTTTTTGGTGCGATTGTGGCTTTGTTGGTGGGCTTGTTTTATGTGGAGATTGGAAGTGCCAATCCTTCTGCGGGCGGAATTGGCTATTATGCGCATGTGACACATGGACGGTTTTGTGGGTTTCTAACCTCTTGGATTAACTGGTTGTCTGTGCTTGCCGTGGCACCGATTGAGGCTCAGGGGATTGTTCAGTATATCAGTCAGCTCAGTCCCAAGATGATGTTACTTTATAATATGCAATCGCATAATTTATCGGGATGGGGCATTGCCGCATCGGTTGGCTTTATGTTTTTCTTCATGTTTATTAATTATTGGAGCGTAAAAATCTTTACCCGCTTTAATAATTTTTTTACAGTGATTAAAGTGATTGTGCCTACTTTGACAATTATTGCGTTGATTCATTTAGGCTTGCATCGGTCTAATTTTGGCTATACGTATACCGAATTTATGCCTGGTGGCTTGAAGTCGATCTTAATCAGTGTGGTGAGTTGTGGTGTGGTGATGTCTTTTAACGGATTTCAGTCGCCGATGACTTTTTCTGAGGAAATTAAAGATCCTAAAAGAATGTTGCCGATTGCGGTGATTGCTAGTATTTTGATTGCGTTAGTCTTGTATGTCTTGTTGCAGATTGTGTTTGTCGGAGCAATTAGTCCTTCGATGTTGGCTCAAGGATTTGCACATGTTAATATGCGTTCACCTTATGTTGATTTGTTGATGATTGCCAATTTGCAGATCATGGTTACCATTATTTACGCAGGTTCGGTTATTTCACCGACTGCATGTGGTGCTGCCTTTATGGCTTCGAGTTCACGGATTTTGTATTCGATGGCGGATAATAAACATGTTCCCGCTTTTTTGAGTATCATTAATCCCATTTATAAAAATCCCCGCAAGGCCGTGGTGGCAAGTGCGATCATTGGTTGTTTGTATTTATTCTTGTTTAGAGGGTGGTACCATTTGGTTGCGGTGATCTCCGTATTGCATGTATTTTCATACATTGCAGCGCCGATTATCACGATTGCCAATCGCATTAAACATAAAGAAATTCTTAAAAGTGCGGGCCAATTTATTTTGCCGGGTGCGCATGTTCTGGCCCCTTTATTGCTTTTTGTCTTATCGACTTTGTTGTTTTATGCCGCCTGGCCTTTGACGGGAGAAATGCTCATTTTAATTATCCCCGGCCTGTGTTTCTATTTTTATTATGAACGTAAAAATAATCCTACTGCTCATTTTCTGAAATCCTTTCGGGGCGCATCCTGGCTGGTTTTTTATATTCTGGGGATTAGCTTGGTGACTTTTTTAGGGAATCATTCTGATTCAGGCCATAATCTGGTTTCGACATTCGGCAGCATGCTTTTGCTAGTCTTATTGTCTGCGGTGACCTATGTGTATGGCGCGTTTTTTTGCGCAGAGAAGTAAGCGATTTTTTAATCTAAAATGCTTGCATAATATTTAGTCTTATCTTATGATGACAGAGCAGAGCTTGGTTGAGTTCTGCTCTGTCTATTAAAAATGAAGATAAGGAGATAAAATGTTTGCATCAAATACCCCAAAAAGTCTGCTGGGCCTGGCCCTATTAGCATTGTGGAGCACACAAGCCATGGCGGCACCGAAGGCTGCATTGCAGGCGCTGTTGCCGCAAGTTCAGGCGTTGAGTCAGGAGCAGAGTGTCGTTGCTGCGGTCAATGCCGCAAATAGTACCCACGCGACCCTGAGCAAAACCGAGATCCGTACATTGGGTCGTCAATGGCATGAAGGTCTACAAGGTAAGCCTAGCGCTGTTTTAACGACTGTTAATGGCAGTGCCCTGACTCAAGAATTGCAATCGATGGTGGCGGGTAGCAAGGGCGTCTATACGGGAATTTTGGTCACGGATCAAAAAGGTCTGATTATTGGCCAAACCTATCACGCAAAACACTATGCTGAAGACGGTCAGGGTTTTATGAAAAAAATCAATAAAGACGGCGCTTCTGCAGTGTATTATGGAAAACCCGCTAAAGATGCAACAGGCAATGGATCCATTGGTGTGCCGGTTATGGATCAAGGTAAAGTCATTGGCGCTATTTTGGTAAATATGACGACTTCATCTTAGTCTACTATTTCCAGAGAGGGGCAAATGATACTGATTTTCTTGACTTTGCCCCTGTATGGAATGATAATGTAATCATTGTATACAAATAATGAGAGCCATCATGAGTCACGTCATATCAGCACGTCTTCAGGACGATTTGTATTTTTCTTTAGAAAATATTGCTGGAAATCGTCAGCGCAAGCTATCTGAAATTATTCAAGAAGCGATTAGCCGTTATGTAGAGGATTATGCCGATTATCATATTGCACTCGATCGATTGAATGATCATGCCGATCAGTTGATTGATATGAACGAAATGAAGCGTCGTTTAGCATCGGAGTAAAAGGGTGTATCACATTAAATTCAAGACTTCAGTCGAAAAAGATTTGCGCCGTATGGGTATTCAGGAGCAAGCGCGTATTTTAGAAGGAATTGAAAAAAAATTAGCTGAAGACCCCCGACAAGGCACTCCATTGAAAGGAAAGAAACAGAATGCATTGTGGCGCTATCATATTGGAAATTATCGCGTTGTGTACGCTTTTAATGATCAAGAATTATGGATTTTGGTAATCCATATCGCGCACCGTAAGGATGTTTATCGTTCCCTTTAATCAACTGGAAGCAATTCCATCTGCACTGACATTGAGACCTATTTTATTGAAAAAATTACTATAGGTTTCAATGCTGGTACTTTCGTAATGATTGAAAAGCGCTGCCTTTTGGGTGGCTGGTGTGGTGCTGAGCGTTTGTTGAATGCCCATTTTCAAACTTTGCTGTGCATTGAAAAAGGTGGTGATATCAGTGAGCGTGAAGGGAATAATCGGATTGACACGAATGACTAAAGTAGAGGGATTGGCTACAAAATTATTAACGGTGTTGACGATCGCAGTCAGTTGTGGAATTTGTAAATTTTGGGTCACTGTCGTGAGTTCAGTTTGAATGGCACTTTGCACTGCGGCAACGGATTGATTGGTATTGCTCGCCAAAAATTGGAAAAAGCGATTCATAAAAGATTGATCCGTAAAGCTGATCTGTGCAGATTGAACCAGATTAGGCGTGCTTTCCGCTTGGGTCAGGGCCAGTGCATTGGGATCGATGAGTAATTGTGCAAAATTGGCTGCAGACGGCGGGGTGGTCACCAAAACATCCCAGTTTGCATTGAATTGTCCTAAATTCAGAATGGAAAGGTGCGCATCCCCCGTTTGAGTATGATTATTCCCATGATATTGGGTGTCAGCCTGTAGTGAAATAGGGAGGGTGGTATAACCTAAATTTTGTAAAAAATTTCCAGCTAAAGGAAAGCTATTTTGTAAAATAGAAACGGGTAAGTTGATTGTTAAATCAGTATGATAATTGATTTGATCAATACTTGCCGCATTCATGGCCTGAATGAAATTTGCTTTTGAAAAAAAGGATCGATTCAAGTTAATTTGATTCAGTATGATTTGATCATTTAAGATTAAAAAATTCGGTTCAGACTGTGTATTCAAAGCAATCTGTAGAGTATGAGCGGGTGCATCATAATTTGCAGTTGCGGAGAGCGTCAAGCTCATGCCGCTGGGAAGTGAAATCCCCTGAATCGCGACGGGTAAATTGGTATTCCAAGCCGATAACATGGAAACTAAATCAGGTAGGGAGCTCATTTGTAAGTGAGTCATGGATAAGTCAAAAGAACCAAAAGAATCAGTACGCAAACTCATAAAATGATGAAGGGTGACTTGATCAATTTTCAAAGTCACATTAGAGTCTTTAAATCGAATATTTAAATGATCAATGTGAAGTGTTTTATTAAAAAAATCATAGGGATAAAAATGAATCCGGTCATATTGAATCTCACTGATTGCAGGCACGGTTTTTTTAATCGCATCCATGGCATGATCCACCATGAGGGTGGCTAAAATTTTTAGGTATAATGCAAGCGCGGTGTAAAGAACCAAAATCAAAATAATCAAACCCATTAGGTATTTTCTGAGTATACTCATTGAAATGCGCTCCTTGAGATGCGGAATCACTATTTTCGCATGATGAGATCAGAAGTGCAATTGGACTTCTGGGTCTGACAAGACTAGAATGAGCTTTTTCATAACAGTCACTTCAAATCCATGGCAAAAGCAGATACCACAGACTATGTACTTTATAAGCGTGTTTTAAAATATTTTCTCTCTTCCTGGGGGGCGGTAATCGTTGCAGCTTTGGGCAATATTTTTTGCGCGGCCTCTGACGCCTATGCGACTTATTTATTTAAACCGTTGCTTGATAAAGGCTTTATTGATAAAAGCATTCATTTTATGGCCATTTTACCGTTCATTATTATTGGTATTTTTATTGTTCGAGGGGTGGGCAGTTTTTTCTCTTCTTTTTATATGGGCTTTTTGAGTAAAAAAATTGTCATGGTTTTACGTCAGGAAATGTTTTCACATATCATGCGCTTGCCTGCGAAATTTTTTGATCAATCGGCTTCTGCCAGGCTCCTATCTAAACTAACTTATAATGTTGATCAAATTATTCAAGCAACGGGTGCGACTTTTCAAATTTTAGTGCAACAGAGTTTTTTTTTATTGGGTTTAATTATCGTGATGCTGCTGAATAGCTGGCATCTAACACTCTTGATATTTTTGGCACTGCCTTTTTTGGTGAGCTTTGTGCGTTTTGTCAGTCAACGCTTTCGAAAGCTCTCCCGACGTATTCAAAATGCGATGGGGAATGTCATGCATTCGGCAGAAGAAAGTATCATCGGCTATCGTGAAGTGCGTATTTTTGGTGGAGAAGCGCAGCAAATTCGCCAATTTAACCATAATGTAACCTATAATTTTGTTCAGGAAATGAAAGTGACCTTGACGAATGCTTTAAATTCACCAATTATTCAATTGTTCTGTTCCTTTATTTTGGCCTTAGTCATTTATTTGGCCTTACGTCCGACGGCCATGAGTCCGGGTAGTTTTATCTCCATGTTGACGGCGATGCTGGCTGCATTCAAGCCAATTCGTGATTTAAGTCAGGTGAGTAGCAGTATTCAACGTGGGCTTGCTGCGGCAGAAGGCATTTTTGAATTATTGGATGAGGAGCCTGAGCAGGATCATGGTACACAGGAATTGGGAAGAATCAGCGGTCAAATGTGTCTCAAAAATATTAGCTTTCGTTATCAAGCGGATTCTGATCTAGTTTTGAAAGAAATTAATTTGGACATTCCTGCGGGTAAAACCGTGGCTTTTGTAGGGCGATCGGGTTCAGGCAAAACAACACTGATCAGCTTACTGACCCGTTTTTATGAGGCGACGGAAGGGGTGATTTATCTTGATCAGGTTAATATTCAAGATCTTAAATTAAAAAATCTGCGCCAGCATTTTGCAATGGTATCGCAACATGTGTGTTTGTTCGATGATTCAATTTATAATAATATCGCGTATGGCGATACAGAAGGAGCGTCTGAAGAAGCGGTCATTCAAGCGCTGAAGGCCGCACATGCCTGGGAGTTTGTCGAAAAAATGCCTCAGGGTTTGAAAACCTTAGTCGGTGAAAATGGCTATAATTTATCAGGTGGACAGCGCCAACGTCTTGCCATTGCGCGAGCAATTTTGAAAGATGCACCCATTTTAATTCTAGATGAAGCCACAAGCGCCTTGGATAATGAATCTGAACGAGCGGTACAACAAGCTTTAGAAGTGCTTCGTCAAAACCGGACCATTCTAGTGATTGCGCATCGTCTTTCAACCATTGAAAAAGCTGACTTAATTGTCGTTTTGGATCAAGGGCGAATTGTGGAGCAAGGTAGCCATCAAGCATTGCTAGAGCATGATGGCGTGTATGCGCAGCTTCATTCTTCAGCAAGTTTTTCATAATACCCTGCCCCGCTTTAAACTTTAAAACGACACTTGATTCGTGTCATCTTATCTTAAGCTTAAATAATCCTCTATATTAAAAGCGTGCATCGGCATTTGATATAGGTCACCCTCTTCTTCTGCGGGGTTTTGTATATCAAACCGATCGGAACCCTCTTTTTTCATCGCTTGTAAATAAGATCTTCTTTGTGAAATTTGTAAGGAGCGGACAGCAGATTGAAAGGCTTCGTTTCCTTCGCCTTGATCGCACATCGTTGACAAGAAATCTACGACATCATCTGCAGTGATTTGCAGATCATCCAGTAAATCAGTGAGGAGTGCATCGGCATTGAGTTCCCATTCAGCAGAATGATGCATAATCACCGCTTTTACTTTTGTCAAAGCATTGCCTTGCGTAACATTATAGGTCTCTTTATAGTGGCTCATCAATATATTCACGCGTACTCTCCTTTTTTAGTTTGCTACTTTTAAACTTAAGTAGTTCTTGTTTCTTAGTATTAGATCATGCAGTGTAAAACAATTAAACTGTTTTATTAGAGAGAGATATTTGCATGCGCGTTATGTAGGTGATTTAATAATGCCTGCGGGTCTCCTTTTTGAATCAAAGACTCAAGCTGGGTGAGCGCGGATTGAAAATAATGAATGGCTTTTAAAATCTCAGTCTGATTGCTGATGCAAATATCACGCCACATCTCGGGAGAGGAGTCTGCCAGACGGGTCATCGCTTTAAAGCTAGGGGGGAGCAAATGCGAATAGGCTTGATCTGCATCGCTAAGCTGTGCCTTTAAAACATAAGCTAATAGATTTGAAAGATGGCTATAACGCCCATAAAAAGCATCATGTTGGGTATCCGTCATGAGGGTCACCTCTGCGCCGATCAGCTGCCAAAATTGACGAATCTGTTCGAGTAGGGCAGGTTGGGTCTCAGCTAAAGGGATGATAATGACGGGCCTTGCGTTAAAAAGCCCCACTTCAGCTTCTGAATATCCGGACTTTGCTTTACCTGCAATAGGATGTGTAAAAACAAATTGATCAATTTGAGAGCCTAAAATAGACGTCAATTGTAAGATGAGATTGGATTTAGTGCTGGCCACATCCATTAAAATAGTGTGTTTTTTCAAATGGGGCTTGCAGGTGCGAACCAAATCAGGAATGGCTTCCACCGGTGTTGCAAATATAATTAAGTCTGTTTCAGGAACAGCAGAAATCAGGACAGAATCAGTGTTAAGCAAATCATAAGTGATGATATGGTCTGCAAGCTTGAGACGTTTAATATCCAATGCCAAAGACCCGCCTATTAATCCATGGCCTACAATGATGACTTTTCCAAAATGAAGCATGATTATGCTCGGCGTTGTAATGCAAGAGAACAAGTCATTACCGCTTGAAAAATAATTTTTATATCAGAATCCTGCAAAGGGCCTTTATTTTTTTTGATGAGGTCTTCAAGAATATGCTGCTCCCGTTCTGGGCAGTAATAATCATCTAGATGCATTCCCGATGCGATTTTGGCTGTCTTAACTTCTAAGGCTAGGCTGGCTCGACGATTTAACAAGGCCAGTAAATCTTCATTAATTTGATCTATTTCCATTCGGATTTCAGGCAGGTCGCGCATTTCAAGCTCCTAGTTTATTCAAAATAGCCTCGGTTTGCTCCCAGCCTAAACAGGCGTCTGTGATACTTTGACCATATTCTAAAGTCTGGCCTGGCTTTAAATCTTGACGTCCTTCTATAAGGTGACTTTCAATCATGACCCCTACAATGGGTAATTCGGGATGACTTTGTTTGGTTTGCAATACAGATTCTAGCACCTCGATCTGCCGCTTATAATCTTTTTGGCTGTTTGCATGGCTTGCATCGACAATCAAACCTGTTTTGATCTGACGGGCTTCCTGTGCTTTGATCATTGCTTGTAATGACGCTAAGTCATAATTGGGGCCACTTTTTCCGCCACGTAAGACAATATGTGTATCTAAGTTGCCTGCGGTCATCACAATGGCTGATAAGCCTTGACTGGTCACGCCCAAAAAGCTATGAGGATGACTGGCTGCTTTCACCGCGTCTAAAGCAATATCAATATCACCGGAAGTCGCATTTTTGAAGCCAATCGGCATGGATAAACCCGAGGCCAGTTCGCGATGAATTTGACTTTCTGTTGTTCGTGCGCCGATCGCTCCCCAGCTGACTAAATCCGCCACATATTGAGGGGAGATGGTGTCCAAAAATTCCACTGCAATGGGTAGGCCTTTATGAGCAATATCCAATAAGAGATGGCGTGCAATTCGCAAGCCTTGATTGATTTGATAGCTGTCATTCAAATACGGATCATTAATCAATCCTTTCCAGCCCACGGTCGTGCGTGGTTTTTCAAAATAAACGCGCATGACGATCATTAGTTTTTTTTGCAGTTTTTTAGCTAAAACAGCCAGGCGATCCGCATATTCCAAAGCTGATTGAGGGTCATGAATAGAGCAGGGACCTACAATAACCAAAAGGCGGGAATCTTTTCCCTGAATAATATCCGCCACAGCCTGACGATCCTGATGAATCTGAATTGCGAGTGGATCAGATAGGGGCAATTCTTCAATCAGTAATGCCGGTGAGATCAAGGGCTTGATGCTTTTAATGCGAAGGTCTTGAGTTTTCATGCTGTGATGACAACATCCTAATAAAATGGCAGGATGTCATTGTCTCAAAATAAATAATAAGATGCAAGTTAGATTGAATACGATCATTGATATAAATAATTTTTTATGGGGTGAGTGGCGGAGCGATAACGGGGGCAGGGCGCACTAACATTGCTACTCTCATGGGGAGAAGTGGTTGGTGTAATTCTTCCTCGTCCCGCTTACAATACTTACGGCATAACGCAAACAGGCCCATGAGGGCGATTGTGAAAAGCCCAGCTGAGATGTACTTCGGTTCCTCTTTATCTAGATTGTTGGAGTTATTGCCGGGTTTTGTGGTTGCAAAAATAAAGCCTAATAAGAGTGCTATGATTAGGCAAGTGGTTAGAATCGGGTTTTTTTTGATGACGGATAGCATAAGTGTCCTTCTGATCGGTTGTAGTATAGCGCTCCTATTATAATTTTTTTTTGATAAAATGCAATTGATTTTTTTAAAAAATAAAACAATAAATAAGTATAAAAAATCGAACATAGCATAGCATATGATTGAACTTTAGTATTGATTTAGCTCACTCTTTTAGCGTTAAAAAATGTCCCAAGTCAGGATGTTGTTGCACAAACTCATAAAAAGTGCGCACCAAATTAGAGGGCTGTTTATCGACATGCCGCACCATATACCACTCGTGCTTCAAGGGCAAGCCTTTAACGGGCAATATCGCAATTAATCCAGCGGCTAATTCGATTTCAATGCTTTGTTTTGAGAGCAAAGAAATGCCCATCCCCGCCATCACCAACTGCTTGATGGATTCGTTGTTGCCAATTTCCATGATACTATTGGGTATAATCTGATGATGATGCATCCATTTCAGCATCACCATGCGCGTGCCAGAGCCTTTTTCACGCATTAACCAGGGCTCGTTACTCAGGACTGAAAACGCAATTTTTTTTTGACTGAATAAGGGGTGATCCGTGGCGCAGGAAAGCACCAATTGATCTTCATAAAAAGGCTCAACCTCAATGGGAATGTTTAAGGGGGGCTGACTCATAATGACAAAATCATTCTGGTTTTGCGTAAGCTGCTCAATCACCTGTTCACGATTTAAGACTTCCAGGGTGATATTCACCTCGGGATAGCAGCGTTTAAAAGCGCCTAATAAACGTGGCACAAAATATTTAGCGGTCGACACCACGGCTAATCGTAAGTTACCCCGTACGCCACCCCCCAGCGATTTTACTTCTGTGGCTGCTTTATGCAATATTTGATCCACTTGAACGGCATGCTGATACAAGACCTTGCCTGCCTCGGTTAAATATACCTTTTTGGCGATGACCTCAACCAGGGGTTGCTGATAATAGTGGTGTAGTTGCTTGAGAATATTCGACACGGCAGGTTGAGTCATATGTAGCTTCTGTGCCGCAGCTGTGATGCCACCTTGATCAGCAATAGCACGAAATACAGTAAGTTGGTGTAGGCTGAGTCTCATATCATTTTCTCGTGATGGTTAAGCCAATAATTATAAATTTTTAAAAATGATAACACGGCTTTATAATCAACACAATCTTAACCCAGGATAATATGAATGACGCTACTTCTGTTGTGCTTGCCCTTGCTTGCGGGTATTTCTTGCTTTTATCATTCTCGCCTCAGTCAATTCTTGCTTGCTGCGCAATGGATCATCGCGATCAGCTGCCTAATCCGGCCGACCCTGATTCCCCTGCTATCGATTGTGATACTGATTTTAGTGAGCTTTATTAGTCTTATTATTTTTGGATATGCCCGACGCTATATGACTGCAGATCCTAAAAGACGCTTATTTTTAGCACGATTGTGCTGGGTCAGCACCAGTGTCACATTACTCATCCTCTCAAGCAATCTACTCACGGCCTTTATTGCCTGGCAATGTATTGGTTTGACCTTGTATTGGCTGCTCAATCATTATGCCCACAGACCGAGGGCACGCGAAGCGGCTTTGAAGAAATTTCTGATCAATCGCATCGGCGATATCTGTTTTTTAAGTGCGGTAATTTTATCTTATCAATATTGGGGAAGTTCAGATTACAGCGTGATTATTCATGCGCAACACTCGGGGTGGATTGCTGTACTGCTGATGATTGCGATCATGACCAAATCAGCGCTATTTCCATTTCATGTTTGGTTGCCAGATACGTTAGAAACCCCCACACCCGTTTCAGCCTTGATGCATGCAGGGGTGATTAATGCAGGAGGATTTTTATTGCTAAGACTGGCACCGCTATTTTACCAACATGCACCTGTCATGCTGGCATTGCTTTTGATTGGTTTGATCAGCGCCATATTTGGCAGTTTTTGTATGCTCACATGCAGCCATGTCAAACAAAAACTAGCCTATTCAACCATGGGACAGATGGGATTTATGGTGTTTCAATTTGGCCTGGGCGTGTTTAGCGCTCCGCTTTTACATATGATGACGCATGGTTTATTGAAAGCCGGATTGTTTTTGAATAATGGTAATCGATCCTGGGTCATAACCCACTATATCAAACCAAGCACTATCCGGCGATTATGCACAGCCTTCATCAGTACCAGCGTGGCTTTGTTGATATTATGGCGCTGCCATTTATCGTGGTCACTCAGCTTACCGCCTGTTTTATTCTGGGGATTTAGCGCCATCACACTTGCACAAGCTTGCCATAGCGTGTTGCAACAACGACTCTCCTGGCAGACTTTACTTCTCAGTGCGATTGGACTGTTTTTAATCGTCAATCTTTATTGTTGGTGGACGCATTTACTCTGTCTGTATTTCCCTGAGCGTTCTGCCCATATCACGCTTAGCACGTCCTTTCAGGGGTTAATCATCTCATTACTGTTTGCTTGGCAGTGGCTAGGGTGGTTGATTCCAAAAAATAAGCTCATGCAAAGCGCAATAGGTCAATGGGCCTACCGAATCAGCTTACAAAAAGGCTATATTAACGCGTTTTATCAACGACTCCAGCATGCTATTCTCATTCCAATATCACCTAGGTTGACTCATGGATTAATGGCATGGGTCGCTTTATTATTATTAATCCGGGGATGGTTATGAATCCAGATATCATTAAACAAGCAATCATCGAAGCCAGCGAATGGATTAGCGAATACTGGCCACTCAATAGCTTTATCGCGACTAATCCGCTCTGGGAGGCTAAACATCACAGCATCAAAACGGTCTTGTCGAAACTCTATAGCCTTCATGGTCAATCCGGCACCATGTCACTCCGTTTTTATATGGATGCTTTTAAAGCGGGCACAATCAGCCCAGATCATCTCCAAAAAGCCATTCAAAAAAACCTAGGCTCAGATTATCTGCACAACGATTTTTGGTTGGATCTTGCCTTGCAGCAAAAGCTCTGCGAGGAAATCGCTCCCGTGCACACTTTGATTTTGCTAAGCGAGCAGTTGGATCATTTGCCCTCTGGCAAGCACAAAAACTGGGTCAGGCAACAATGTCTACAATGGATGACCCCTTATTTTGACCGAGGAGAGGCCAATTGGCTACCCAAGCCCAAGCAATCACTCTGGGCCTTTTGGTGCCATTTTATTGTGCTTGAGCAACCCAAACTAAAAGCATTACTTCAACCACAACACGCGATCGAAGTGACCATTGAAAATCTGTTGCAAAAAATAGGCATTCCCTTAACAATGCTGCCTGTTTATTTCAGCCGTATTTTATTAGAACTCAAGGGTTATGCGGGATTGATTCAATGGCTACAGCGCCATCCCGAAAACCCCTGGCTGGAAGGCGATGCGGATCTTATCACCCTGGTAGGAATGTGGCTATGCTATGAATATATTCTGGCAAACCATTCAAGCTACGATGTGATCGCGATATCAAGCACCGCCTCACAAAGTTTGATTTGGCAGCAATGGTACCGCGCGAATAGCAGAAGTGCTCTTATTCCACCCCTAGATCATGTGGATATTTTATTGACCTGGCAAACTGCTTACGAGCAAGCCTATCAACAGGATTTATTCGAAAAAATTTTGAAGCCATCCCCTCCTAAAACCGATACGTGCCCTGCCGTTCAATTGATTTTTTGCATGGATGCCCGTTCTGAAGGATTACGGAGAAAACTTGAGCAGCATCCGCAATATCACACTTTTGGGATTGCCGGTTTTTTTGGCTTTATCTTTAAACTGGATGAGACGAGCGCTTGTCGCCTACAATGCCCCGCGTTGGTCAGCCCAAGCGATGTGGTGAGCCAAAATACCCGACCACAAACACGCTTAGGGCAAGCGATACAGGCGGCCAAAACGGTATTGGAAAATAGCAAAAATCATCCGCTCAGTTGTTTTGGCTTAGTTGAAATGCTGTCACTATTTCCCGCGGCTGCCTTATGGATCAAGGAGTGGATTCCTCTGCGCCATCATAAGCAGAAAACACTTCCCCAGTATCAGTCCCATATTCCATTTGAACAAGCAGTGAATAGTGCCGCATCATTATTGCAAACGATAGGTTTAACGCAAAACTTTGCCCAATGGGTCGTGATTTGTGGCCATGAATCACAGTCAGACAACAATCCATTTGCCAGCGCACTGAACTGTGGCGCTTGCGGCGGAAACTCCGGCATGGCGAATGCTACAATGGCCGCACAAAGCCTGAATGATCCTGAGATTCGAAACGCCTTGCGCAATAAAGGGATTGATATCCCAGAAGAGACGCAATTTATCCCCGCATGTCATAACACGACCACAGATGAAATCCGCTGGCTTGCTCCAACCCCAACTCCAAGCAATGCCACCTTTCATACTTTTCAACAAGACCTGCATCAGGCTAGCAGCGACCTTCGTCAAGAACGCTTAATCAGTTGGCCCAACCGCAATAAGCTTTGGCGCAAACCCTTTGATTGGGCTGAGATGATTCCAGAGTTAGGTCTGGCCAATAATGCCGCGTTGATCATTGGTCCACGTTTATTTACTCGGGGTATTGACTTAGAGCGCCGCTCCTTTTTACATTGCTATGATCCCAAAAGCGATGCAACGGGAAGCATATTGGAGTCGATTTTATGTGCTCCAGCAGTGGTTGCGCATTGGATTAACGCGCAATATTATTTTTCGACCGTTAACCCAGACTTTTTTGGCGCAGGCAATAAAACCCTTCACAGCATCGTCGGTAGAATTGGCGTGGTCGAAGGCAATGACAGCGACTTAAAAATCGGCCTGCCCGAGCAAAGTGTCCGCTTTGGCAATCAACTACTTCATCAGCCTCAGCGTTTATTGATTGTGGTCTATGCCCCTCAGCAGCGTGTTATTGATATTATTCAACGCCAGCCACTGTTACAACAATTGATTCATGGCCACTGGCTGTCTCTTACTGTGATTGAACCGGAGCAGCCCACATGCGCTATCGCAATACCCGAATCCTAGTCGCCACGAAACACCACAAAGAGCGCGTTATCCAGCCGATTTTCAAACGTTTAATTGGCTGTGATATCGACGTGGCCAAAGATTTTGACAGCGATCAATTTGGTACGTTTGCAGGAGAAGTTCCGCGTCTGCAAAATCCACTCGCCACTTTGATTGCGAAAGCCACACATGCGGCACAAAAAGCGGGCTATGACTATGCCATTGCCAGTGAGGGTAGTTTTGGCCCGCATCCTGATTTCTTTATGATTCCTGCAGATATTGAATTGATCGGCCTCATTGATCTAAAACACGGTATTGAAATCATTGAAAGCGTGATCTCTACAGAGACCAATTATGCACAGTTCGATCTCAACGCTGGTGATGATTATGCAGCCTTTTTAAAACAGGTAGCGTTTCCTAGCCATGGCTTAATCGTCAGGGCATTAGAAAGCGGATCAATTCAAAAAGGCATTACAGACGCCCTTTCCTTAAACACTGCAATAGAACAAGCATTTAAACAGTCACAGCAAATACGCTTAGAAGCCGATATGCGTGCGTGTTTCAACCCATCACGCATGACCGTCATTGCAACGGCTGCAGAAAAATTGGCACAGCGAATCCTGCAGCACTGCCCGCAATGCAGGAGTCCAGGATTTGGAAAATTGGCGACAACAGGCAAGCTCTTGTGCGAATGCTGTGAGGCCCCTAGCACACTCTACCAGTTTCGATTAAAACAATGCGTATCCTGCGAATACGTTGAAAAATCAAAGCGCCTGGATGGTCTGACCCAAGCGCCGCTTCAATATTGTGAGTACTGTAATCCATGATAATAGGAGAAAAAAATGTTTTATAAAATTCTAAAAATATCAAAAAAATTGATTTATATCCCTTGCATTACAGGCTTGCTTGGCTTTTTCTTCATGCTGATTATGGCAACAATGACGCTGATTCAAGCCATAATTGCATTGCCCGCAATTTGGGCGGTCCATTTTGACTATGTTCTAACAAAATCAGCGATTGCGATGGCCATTTTTTCAATTGATCAGTATTTAATTGCATTTTTATTTTATATTTTTAGCAATGGGATATATAGTCTCTTTTTAAATGATGAGCAATCAATGGGAATTTCAAAAAATTCGGTTTTAAGCATTAAGAGCCTAGATCAATTAAAGGATATCCTAAGTAAAACCATTGTGCTTGCCTTGCTCATTGAGTATTTTAAATTTGCAATTGAAATGACTTATGATCATAGCATTGATTTATTATATTTTTCGTTAAGCATTTTAGCGATTAGTCTGAGTATTGTGAGTTTGTTTCATTTTTCAAAAATGAAGCGGGGATAAAAATGATCTTAGCCTGGGTTAATAATAATCTCAATAATTTAATGGGTAGCGCTGTCGTCTTAATGCTGATGGCTTTAGCTTATGGAATGATGCGTATTTTTTTACATAAAATAATTAAAAATGAAAATTATAGACAAGTATGGACTGGCCGTATCGCCTACGTATCGATTTTTTTGAGTGTCTATATTGTGGGGGAAATTTGGTTTGAAACGCTCCGTATTTTTACAGCCTTAGCCTCTTTAATGGGTGCTGCATTAGTGGTGACTCATAAAGAGCTCATTTTAAATATGAGTGCCAAGCTATTGATTAAAAGTAAAAATCTTTTCAAAATTGGAGATCATATTTCTATTAAAGGACATTCAGGAGAGATTATTTCAACGGGCTGGCAAGAATTCACGCTGCTTTCTAAAGCCAATACAAAGCATGGTTATCTTAAAGTGCCCAATCATTTTATTTTTACTCATGAGCTCATCAACCATTCTGAACTAAGTGAGCATCTAAGCTTTTATTTTTCGACTTATATCACTGTCGAAAGTGATGCCGTTCAGGCAAAAAAAATTCTGCATGAAATTATTTGCAAACATACACAGGAAATTTACGCTAAGTTAAAGGTCAAAAAAAATAATAAAAGTCATCTCCAGGTGTTGCCTGAAGTATTTCTTTCTCCTCATGAATCTGATGGCTCTTTGATTCGCCTAGAGTCGACTTTTTTTTATTATCCAAACAGCCGGAAAAAAATCATTGATTTGATTACCCAAGATTGGATCATTGCCGTAAAAATTGCGCATGATATTCATTTTGCATATCCGGCTCAATGCGTTCATTTATTAGCTTCTCAATCCAAATCTGGCGAAAATCGCGAATAGCCTGATCATGACGCATCAGCCTATCCTCTTCTGCAAGATAGGAGGGCAACGTCCCCTGTGATGCAACAACATGCTGATCCTGTTTTAAAATAATGCGATTTGATAAATTGATCAGCGGATCTACTATTTTTTTAATGATTGGTTGGCTTAAAAACTGGCGGTAACTATACAAGTAGAGTTGTGTCTGCGTCGCATCAATTGGGCAAAAATACAATACCAGCTTCATTTTCTGGCTGATATTTAAAATCCAGGCGTTAGTGAATAAAAAGGTGGTTGCAGGGACATCTTGGTTGTTAAAATAAATACTGATTTTTTGATCGCCAGTCACCACTTTTGGATTTTCTGGCATTTTGAAACCTCTGCCAATCGTACTTTTATGTACAAAACGTAAATGAGTGTAATCTAGCTGATTTTCAATGCAATAAGTCATGTGAGAATGCCATATTTTTTGAATAGTGCTGTAGGTTTTAAATTGAGTATGGATATCAGATAGTGCTTGATATTCAAAGGGCTGAGGCGCGCCTTCTCCCCAATAGATCCAAATCATGTCAAAGGCTTCTTTTGCCTCAAAACAACGGGCTTGGAGACCTGGAATCGGCTTGTTAAATTCTGGCGCAAAAGCACATTGGCCTTGACTGTCAAATCGAAATCCATGAAAAGGACATTGAATGTGATCATCATGCACTTTGCCCAAGCTCAGTTTTGCGCCTCGATGTGGACAGCGATCTAGAAAAATAGAGAGTTGATGATTGTTTTGACGCCATAAAACCAAATCAATGCCAAAGCGTTTTAAAGGCATTGGTTTATTTTTTAAAATATGCGAGGGCAAAATAGCATACCAGCCTGAAATAAAAGTGCTTTGGTTCATAGTTTTACATTGATGATGACCTGCCAATGTTATATCATGCTTCGTATTCAAATGCTATCTTAAGAAAATTTGTTTTTTAGTTCAACTTTAAAGTTTCGCGCCCTAAGTTTTTTCATGTTTATCTTTGTTCCATTGTTTCTTTCAGCGGATGATACCCTTTTTTCAAAAGTTTATGTGGGTGCGGGTGCTGGGGTGGGGATTCAATATTTTAAGCCTGATTATGAATTATTCCCGATTGCCGATGCAGAGCATGGGGTATTAGGGGGGCGACTTTATTTAGGATATCAATTCACCCGTCATTGGGGTATAGAATTAGGGTATACCAACATTGGAACCTATCATAATAACGGCAGTAACAATCAATTTATCTGCACCTCGGGCGACTTGGAAAAATGTATTTCTAATTTCGCACCTGTGAACCACTATTTCAACGAAAATTTAAATGTTAAAAATACCATTAATGCCAGTGCGATTGATTTAAGCGCTAAATTTAACTATCCCATTACGCAAAAGTTTGATTTATTTGCCCGGGCAGGAGCGGCCTATATGAATGTCACCACACAAAGTAATGTGGAAATTGATCTCAATTTTTTACCCAATACGCCTGATGCGCGAACGATCCCACTGTATGCTCAAACGAATTCGAGCAATCATAGCAATTTCTGGAACCAAATTAACCCTATTTTAGGGGTGGGCGATGAGTATTTTTTTACACCAAGGCTTTCATTTCGCTTTGAATATGACTATTATTTTCCTGTTAAACTTCATGGCGATAATGCGGCCAATGCAGGTACGTTGATTCCAAGTATTATTCTGGGTGAGTTGAACTACTTTTTGTAAATGTGGCGCTATTCAAATATCATTGTTATTTCTGATTTTAGGGGGCTTACATTTTGACTATCATGACTAAAGATAACAGCGTGATATTAAGGATTGAAAATAAAAACATTTTACGCGCCCAGCGTCGATTATCTTGGGTGCGAAATCCTTTGATGCCTAAGGCAAGCCATATCAATCCTAGAGCGAGTGCAACGCTAAAATAAATCCAGCCGATATAGCCGAAAAGAGTGGGCATCACCGCAACAATTGTAAAGGCGATGATGTAAAGAAGAATGCAGACTTTGGTGTATGGAATGCTTTTTTTAATCGGTAATATAGGGATGCCTGCTGCGGCGAAATCTTTTAGGCGATAGATCGAAATTGCATAAAAGTGGGGCATTTGCCAGAAAAATAAAATCAGAAACAAAATGACTGCAGCGGCGTTAAATTGATGAGTTGCCGCACAATAACCCACAACAGGGGGAACTGCGCCAGCAATGCCACCAATGGTGGTTCCTAAGGTTGAGCGACGCTTCCAGAATAGACTATACACGATGACATAAAAAAACAGGCCAATCGCAGCAACGCTCAGCGCTAAAAGATTAGTGCCAAAATAAAAAATCACAAACCCCAACGCACCCAAAATCAAGGCATAAAAAAAAGCAATTGGTAGAGAGATCAAGCCTTTTACGATGACTCTATTTTTAGTGCGATCCATCAGGTGATCAATGTCTCGATCAATTATATTATTGAGTACGCAACCACATGCGACAACAAGTGACATTGCCAGTAAGGTAGACAGAAATAGCCAAAAATTAAAATGCGTATGAGACCCTAAAAAAAAACCGCCCGAAACTGTAACGACATTTCCAAAAATAATCCCAGGCTTAGTGACCTCAAAAAACTTCACTAATGACTCACCATATTGTAATTGAGGTTATACATGATCCAGAGCGAGCCTGAAACAACCAAACAAATAATGAAAATGGTGAAGAAAAACACGACTAAATTCCATTTGTCATAACTGGCTTTTGCATTCAAACGAAGAAAAAATATCGATTGTACAAATAACAAGAGTACTGCCAAGAGCGCAATAGAAGTGTAAAGATCAATACTTGAAAAGTGATGATGCATGACTAGATTAAAGCTGATGATCGTCAATACAACGGAAATCACGAAACCAATTAAATAGGAGGCCAATAAGCCATTGCCTTTATTTTTAGCCATCTTAAATCGCTCCCATTAAATAAACAATACTGAATACAAATATCCAGATAATGCTTAAAAAGTTTAAAAACATATTCAAACAAATCAGTCGGGTTTGCATCATTGAACTAAATTTTTGCATCGCCAATTGAATCATCAAAATAACTGTCCATAATAATACCACCACAATATGAACACAAAAAAGACCAACAGTCGTGAAGTAAGCTGACATAAAGGCATTGCTCTGCCAGGTGTATCCCATTTTGAATACACAATCAAACTCTTGATATTGCATTCCTAAAAACAGTAGTCCGATTAAAAAGCTGATGATGAGCCAGAATTGTGTTTTACAAACGGATTGTCGATGCATTGCGACCATACTTAAGCCTGAAGTCAGTACCATCACTAATAAAACAATACTGCGGGCTAGGACATCATGCAAATTCGAAATGAGCGTAATGCCGGGGCCGCCATACGTATTATTTCGCAAGACAATATATGTCGCAAACAGCGCGGCAAACATCATGCAATCGGTCATGATATAAATCCAAAATCCAAACGTGGCCTTGGCATCGGGGCCATCGTGATGATGGCCATGGGAATGATCTGTGACGGAATGAGTCGTCATGCGCTTGCTCCTTTTAAATAAGTGGCTTCAATTTTTTCGACTTCAGCAGCCTTAACATAATAGTCGGTTTTAAAATTGAACGTCCGGACTAGAATACAGATTACCAGTGCTATACCGGTCACTGTTCCTGGAATCGGCATTTCCCAGACCATGGCAAAAGCAAAGAGACCCGCTAAAACTCCGACAATAAAGCCCAGCGAAGTATTTTTAGGCATGTGAATATCTTCGTAGGGTTTATTTGAAGGCGGGGTCCCCGCTTGTTTGGTATGCCAAAAGTCATCGCGATGACGAACATGCGGTTCATGCGCAAAATTATAGAAGGGCGGAGGTGAGGGAATCGACCATTCCAAAGTTCGACCATCCCAGGGATCAGCACCGACTTTATTTTTAGCATGATTTTTCATGGCATGTCCCAATTGAACGAGTTGAAGCACAATGCCTGCCATAATCACAAAGGCACCCACGCATGCGCAGACTAGAAATGGATGAAAACCTGATGCAACTGAATAATGATTAATTCGTCGTGTCATGCCCATCAAGCCCAATGCATACAGAGGCATAAAGGCCAAAAGAAAGCCCAGGAACCAACACCAGAAGATATATTTACCCAGTTTTTCACTTAATTTAATACCGGTTGCTTTGGGAAACCAATACGTATAGCCTGCAAACAAGCCAAAGAGGACGCCGCCAATAATCGTATTATGGAAATGCGCAATCAAAAATACGCTGTTATGCATTTGGAAATCAACTCCGGGAACGGACATCAATACCCCCGTCATTCCACCAATGGAGAAGGTAATTAAGAAGGCAACGGCCCACATCATGGGCGTTGAAAACGTAATCCGGCCACGATACATCGTCGCCATCCAGTTGAAAATTTTGACGCCAGTCGGTACCGAAATAATCATCGTCGCAATCCCGAAGACCGCATTGACGTCTGCTCCAGCGCCCATGGTAAAGAAGTGATGCACCCAGACGGTAAAGGACAGAAAGGTAATGACAAACGTCGCCCAAACCATCGCAGCATAACCGAAAATAGTTTTTTTAGAAAAAGTTGAAATCACTTCAGAGAAAATACCAAAGGCGGGCAAGACTAAAATATAGACCTCTGGATGTCCCCAAGTCCAAATCAAATTGATATACATCATCGGGTTTCCGCCCATTCCTGACGTAAAAAAGTGCATGCCAAAGAAACGATCAAAAAAGAGCATGCCCAAAGTGATATTGAGAATGGGGAATGCAATGACAATCAAAATCATGGAGCAGAGGACTGACCAGGTAAAAAGAGGCATTTTCATGAGGCTCATGCCTGGGCAACGCATTTTGATAATGGTCACGAGAATATTGATTCCACCAATTAAGGTTCCAAAGCCCGAAACCGTCAAGGCCCAAAGATAATAATCGACGCCTACACCTGGACTGTATTGTAATTCAGAAAGAGGCGGATAGGCTAACCAGCCAGTTGCTGCAAAATCACCGACAAGCAAAGAAACCATTAATAACATTGCACCCATGGCTGAAAGCCAAAAGCTTAAAGAGTTGAGATAAGGATAGGCCACATCGCGTGCACCAATTTGTAAAGGCACGACAAGATTTGTCAGGCCAAATACAAAAGACATTGCCACAAAGAAAATCATGACCACCCCATGCGCGGTGAAGATTTGATCATAATGATCTGGTGGTAAATAGCCCATCGAGTTGCCCACCGCGATGGCCTGCTGTGTTCGCATCATAATGGCATCTGCAAACCCGCGTAATAACATTAAAAAGGCGAGGATAATATACATAATCCCAATTTTTTTATGATCAACAGAAGTCAGCCACTCTTTCCATAGCCAAGTCCAGCGTTTGAAATAGAACAGAGAACCCATCACGAGAAGGGCAACCAAGCCCATCATTCCACCGCCCGCACCCATAACGATCGGGTTTTTGTAGGGGATGGCATCGAGTGTCAGTTTGCCAAAAATGAGATGTTCAAGCATGTTATTTCCTTGTCATTAGCCAGAATTAAATTAAGACCCAGAAGTCATTTTCATATTGGGCATATCAGGGCCCATATAGCTCATAATAATATGATTAAATAAATCGGGTGCCACATTAGAATACAATTGCACGCTGTGATCTTGTGAAGGAAGCGCTAATTGCTTGTACGCAGGCAGCGTTAAAATAGAATTGCCTTTTTTAACGGTTTGAACCCAGGTATTAAAGTCATTTTCTGACACCACATGTGCCACAAAAGTCATATCTGCAAAGCCGGGGCCACTGAAGTTTACGGAGCGTCCCGCATAATCACCCGTATGGCTAGCAATCAAATGCAGTTCAGTTTTCATGCCATTCATGGCGTAAATTTGCCCTGCTAATTGACGAATTTGGAAAGAGTTCATTGGTGCATCAGAGGTTACGCTGAAATTAATCGGTGTATCAACGGGAAACTCAACAAAATCAAGCGTTGCGATATTTTGCGCAGGATAGATGAATAACCAACGCCATTGCAAAGAAACCACTTGAATATTCAAGGCTGGAACTTTGCTGTTAATGGGTTTGTAGGGGTCTAAAGAATGCGTCGTGCGCCAGGTCATCGTTCCCAATACCGCAATAATAATAATAGGCAAAACCCACCAGCCTGCTTCAAGCAAGGTGCCGTGACTCCAGTTAGGTGAGTATTTTGCTTTGGTATTTGAGGCGCGATAACGACGTGCAATTAAGAGCGTTAAAATAATCACCGGAATAATAATGATGAGCATGAGGCAGAGTGCATCGATGAGCAATTGTTTTTCATCTTCGGCAATGGGGCCCATGGGATTCAACACTTCCATTTTGCTGCAACCTGTTATAAGCAGAAGCATGCCTAATGATAGAATCGTTGATAAAAAACGCCGTAATTTAAGCATGCTGTTTGACTCCCTTTGCAATCAAGCTGTCAGAAAATTAACGCCTATGCTACCATAGCCATCTTTATTTGCAACAGTTTACATAAATATGATGACCCTCCTTGAAAAAAAAGCCACCTTTTCGATTGCCAGTATCTATGCATTTCGCATGTTAGGCCTGTTTATGATCTTGCCTGTTTTTAGCTTGTATATCAATGATTTCAAAAATGCAACGCCTGTGATGATGGGACTTGCTTTGGGGATTTACGGTTTAACGCAGGGGATTTTACAAATTCCATTTGGTTTGTGTTCTGACCGCATTGGCCGCAAGCCCGTGATTATTTTTGGCCTAATTTTATTTGTAATCGGCAGTATTGTGGCCGCAAAATCGCACAGCATTAATATGCTGATTTTAGGCCGTGCAATTCAAGGGGCCGGAGCGATTGGGAGCACCTTGACTGCGCTTCTTGCGGACCATACTGCAGAGGAGCATCGACTAAAAGCGATGTCTGTCCTTGGCATGACCATAGGTTTTTCATTTATTATTGCCCTGATGATCGGCCCTGTTTTAAATAGTTGGATCGGTTTGTCTGGGATTTTTTGGTTTACTGCGATTTTAGCCATCGTGGGGATTTTGGTCGTCTTATTTTTGATTCCCACACCCAATCATTTGTTTATTCAGAGGGATAACGAGGCTGTCTTGGGGCAATTTAAAACCATTCTGATGATGCCTGAACTCCTGCGTTTAGATTTCGGAATTTTTTGCCTCCATGCGATTTTAACGGCGCTTTTCGTTGCGGTGCCGATTATTTTGGTGGATCACCTGGATCTTGCCAATAATCATCAATGGATGATTTATTTACCCGTTCTGCTGATTTCATTTGCGTTGATGCTGCCCTTTATTATTATTGCGGAGAAAAAGCGCTTGATGAAACCGATTTTTATTGGCGCCATTGCTTTGCTGACCTTCTCTGAAATTCTCCTTGGATTTTTTCATCAAAACATCATTATCATGGGTCTGATTCTCATCTTGTTTTTTGCGGCGTTTACTTTTTTAGAATCCAGCTTGCCTTCACTGATTGCCAAAATTGCCCCTGCGGGCAATAAAGGAACCGCAATGGGGATCTATTCTAGCGCGCAGTTTTTGGGAATTCTGGCTGGAGGAGGGCTTTCAGGCTTGGTCTTTAGTCATTTTGGGTTTGGAAGTATTTTTATTCTGTGTGCTGCAATCGGCTTGCTTTGGTTGGCTGTTTCGATTTTCATGAAAAAGCCACGGCACTTGAGTTCAAAAATCATTACGATTGGTGAATTGGATGAGCCAGCTGCAAAAGCTTTACAAGCTAAATTGCTGGCGACCCCTGGTATTTTTGATGCAATGGTTTGCCCTCAAGAAAAAATAGCCTATCTTAAAATTGATAAACAGATTTTTAAAGATCCTGAGATTTTTTCGGACGCAGCAACGCCCACAGCGCCAAAATGCTCAATACCCACTGCATAAATAAAGTATACCAATCTAAGGTATGATGAAATTTAGGGAGATAAAAGAGCAGGGCGCAGTACCAAACTACGGCCAAAATCCCATAAGCCCATTTTGCAAAGCAGTGACCTTGATGAATGCGTATCGCCAGTAAAATCATCACGATATAAACTGCAATATCCACACCGATCAAAGGCGTATAATGCCCTGTAATGCTTCCCGAGGAAAAGAGGTCCAAAAAACCGACCAGGCTCACCGCATAAAGAAAATAGGCCGCATAGCTATTTTTACCGCCACATTTTTTGCCCACACCACATTCAGTTTTACGCATCTATTCTTCTCCATTATTTTAAAGCAGTAAAGCTATGGTAAATCTTCGCTTAAAAATAATCAAGCATTGCGCTGAGGCTAAAATTTGCATATGCTCATCAAATGAAAAAATCGATTTTATTTCTCATGGGGCCAACAGCAAGTGGTAAAACTGCGCTGGCATTAGATTTGGCGCGTGAATTTCCTATTGAAATCATCAGTGTAGATTCAGCTCTGATTTATCAGGATATGAATATCGGTACGGCAAAACCGACAATGCACGAATTATCTACGGTCCCACATCACTTGATTGATATTCTCAATCCAACGGAACATTATTCTGTCGGCCAATTTGTCACTGATGCGACGGCGCTGATTCATCAAATTAGGCAAAAAAATAAAATTCCCCTTTTAGTGGGCGGCACCATGCTTTATTTTAAAGCCTTGCAGCAGGGCCTTGCGCAATTGCCCACCGACAATGCAGAGATTCGCGCAGAAATTTACAAGAAGGCTGAGCAGCAAGGCTGGGCTGCGTTGTATGCGGAACTCCTCCAAATCGATCCAGTCTTCGCTTCTAAAATCAGTGTAAATGATACGCAAAGAATTGGACGCGGCCTGGAAGTTTTTTATTTAACGGGTCAGCCATTAAGCTTTTTACAAACACAAAATCATCGCCCCTCAGCGCTTACCTTTCTTCCTTTTGCTTTGATTCCAGAGGATCGCAGCGTTTTGCATCAACGTATTCAAGTGCGGATCAATCAAATGCTTGAAGCGGGGTTGATTGATGAGGTGATCTTGCTGAAAAAAAAGTACATCCTGTATGACCATCTCCCATCCATGCGTGCTGTTGGCTATCGGCAAGTCTGGAATTTTCTAGAAAATAAGATTTCTGAAAAAATGCTACCTGATCACATTCTTTTCGCTACCCGTCAATATGCAAAGCGCCAATTGACTTGGCTGCGAGCCTGGCCTGATGTCGAAAACCTAAGCATGGAATCAATCTTAAGCAGAGGAGGTCACGTCTTAGATTCAATAAAATACGCAATAAAGAATTCTTAAGGATTATATTTTTATTTAAAAGTAGGATGGATCATATATAATGCATCCTGTAGTTTAAAAAAAAGGAAGTATTTTGTTCGGATCACCCCCACCCCCTCCCTCACCCCCTCCTCATCAAATCCTTGGCGCTGCAGCGGTCGAAAAACGCGGCCCTCCCAGTATCAAGGCTGCGCATGCTGAGTCGGTTGTCAACAATAGAGCGGCCTTACATCCTGTTGCTGTTGCTTTTGCCCCTGCGCTTGGCGCTGTGATAGGTCATCCTGCTTTGCCCGCGTCGTCACCAGCAGGAGGTGAATCTGCTGGTGCGCCGAGCCTTCTCTAGACTGTTAAACCAAGCCGATCTGCGGCTTCATTCAATTCAATAACGGCTTGAATGGAGACTTGCAGATTGGCGTTTTCTTGTTCGGTCAAATCAACATCAATGATTTTTTCAACGCCTTTAGCACCGATTTTGGCGGGAACGCCTACAAAAATGCTTTCTTTTACTCCATATTGACCGACTTTGATTTTTGCAGCGACAGGTAGAATAGCCTGTTGATCGTAAAGATAAGCTTCTGCCATTTGAATTGCGGAGGCCGCGGGCGCATAAAAAGCGGAACCTGTTTTTAGGAGGTTGACAATTTCACCGCCACCTTGACGGGTCCTTTGGATAATTTCATCCAGACGTTCTTGTTTGAGGCAGCCAAAACGCACCATATCTGCAAGCGATATGCCAGCGATATTACTCATTTTGGTCAAGGGCACCATGGAGTCACCATGACCGCCCATTACATAAGCATGAACCTGATTGACGGAGACTTTAAATTCCCAAGCTAAAAAGGTGCTGAAACGCGCGGAATCAAGAATTCCAGCCATTCCAATAATTTTATGATCGGGTACTTTGCAAAAATGATGTAACAAACGCACCATGATATCGAGCGGATTGGTCACACAAATAACAAATGCATTGGGGCAATGTGTTTTGATGGCTTCACCGACTGATTTCATGACCTTTGCATTAATACTCAGCAAATCATCACGACTCATTCCCGGTTTGCGAGGTGAGCCAGCGGTCACAATTACGACATCTGAATCAGCAATATCTTCATAATTATTCGTACCTAAAATTTTTCCATCAAAGCCTTCAATAGGGCCGCATTGCGCCAAATCCAATGCTTTACCTTGAGGGACGCCTTCAGCAATATCAAATAAAACCACATCGCCTAATTTTTTGGTTAGCGCCAAAAGCGCTAAAGTTCCGCCAATATTCCCTGCGCCAATCAGCGCAATTTTTTTACGTGTTGTCATGATTTGAGACTCCTGGTTAATGAAATGAATAATCCATATCAATTTACCGAAGTGCGCTTAAAATAGCAAGACTGCAGGGGATTCTATCTTCGTAGATTCATCCTGTCATTCCCGAAAGCCTAAATTGTCCTTGACGACCTTTAAATTAAAGAATAATATATCAACAGAATAACAAAAGATCTATTTGGGTGGGCCAATATTATGTCACTTATCAATACTCGAAACTCGGGTCAATTTGCTTCCGTTCAGCCTTTAATGGTTCAGGGAGCAGTCGTTCCTGGGGTAGCAATCGCCCCGCAGGAAGACCTCATGGGTGGGAATACGCTCATGACCTTTGAGGGGTCGCCCATCGAAACCACTAATATGATTCACCCACTGACTTTATCCATTCCCAACGATCCAGGTGCGATAAGCGGTACAACCAACAGTATCGGTAAAGCGGTAAGCGGCACTTCCAAAAAATTCCTGATTGGGGGGAAAAGCGTTGTGACAAATAGTGCCATCAAAATTATTAATGCAGGAAATTGTCCTGCAGCACCGATGGTTCAGTCTACTCAAGCTAAAAGTTTGTTTACGCTTTCAGGGTAAAATAGAATGCCAAGGCGCTGAATATCCTTAATAGATCGACTGTATTTTTTAGGATAATAATTCCTGTAGGGCCTTCCAGACTTCGCTAGGGGGAAGGGTTTTGAAACAAGGGGGTCTGATGGTCTTCAGTGCATCTGCATGGGTGCATTGGCGATTCCCACAGGGAGCGCATTCAAAAACGGCTTGGAGTTGTTTTTGATGTTCACCCATCGTGCCGATTTTACTTGGATCCGTTGGGCCATAAAGCGTGACACAGGGGATGGATAAAGCCGCTGAAATATGCGCGAGGCCTGTGTCCACTGCAATCACGCCCGAGACCTTCAGCAAGGCGGCTTTGATTTGATTGAGAGACATTTTGGGAAGGACTTTGACCTGATCATTCACTTTCAGCCATTCAGCTCGTTTGAGTTCATGCGCATTCGTATGAGCGAGCCAGACTTCATAACCGGCTGCGGTGACGCATTCAGCCAGCTTCTTCCACAAGGGATCAGGATAATGCTTGCTGGCCCAGGTGGTGCCATGTGCAAAAAGAATCACTTTGTTCTTAACAGGCGTCCATTTTTCTAAACCATATTGGATTTCAGGCATGGAAACATACTTTCCTACTTCAGAAAATAAGGCTTTTACGCGCTTAATAGCATGTTCCTTAAAGGGGATAAAGACCCAATGTTGATAAAGCCACCAGACGTTTTCACGCAGACAGCCGCGACCAAAACCAACGCGATATCCTTTTGCAAGGCGGGCCAACATTGCACTTTTAAATAAGCCCTGCGCATCGATCACAAAATCATATTGTTCGGCGCGAATGGCTGTGATTAAATTTTTGAGAGTAGAGAATGCTTTTAAACCCCAGCCTTGTTTTTTCAAGTCACGCAATGGGGCCACAATGACTTTTTTAACGGCCGGATGCCAGAGGGGGACTTCCGCGAAAGGTTGATCTACGACCCAGGTGACTTCAGCCTCGGGGTGGTGCTTTAGCAATTCAGTCAAAGCGGGAAAGACATGAATGATATCCCCGAGGGAAGAAAGTTTAATGAGCAATATTTTAAAATGGGTGGCGTCGTTGTTTTGCTGTTTCATTTTTTTTAATACTTTCATGGAGTCATCCTCATTAAAACCTGCTCCGGCGTGATTTCCTTGAGGCAAGCATAATGTCCAAAAGGACAGACACGCTCAAAACAGGGGCGACAATCTAAGCCAAGCTTTTCAATAATCATTACTTTATCACCTAATGGGGGGGTAAATCCAGGGCTCGATGAACCAAAGATCGCAAATACCGGTACATTGAGGCTTGCCGCAATATGCATCGGGCCCGAATCATTGGTTAAGACTTGATTTGAAAACGAAAGTAAGGCCGCCATTTCGAGCAGTGAGGTTTTCATTGTAAAATTATGCACGCGTGGCTCCAGAGTCGCTATTTCTGCACCGAGCGTGACTTCTGCTGGCCCACCGATAATCCAGACTTGAAACCCTGCATCACTCTTTGCACGGGCCACTTCTGCAAAATAATGGACGGGCCAGCGTTTTGCAGGGCCAAATGCGGCTCCAGGAGATAAAGTGAGGACGGGTTTTTCTAAATTCAGATTGAATTTTTGCTTGATTCGGTCGCGTAAAGTTTCAGGTACCGTGAGATGTGGATAAGGAAAAGGCATCGCTTCTGTAAACGCATTCGGGGCATGGGCAAGTGTGACATAGCGTTGTACCATTAATGGCAGTTTTTTCACGCCCTTTCTGAGATCATTCAGTAAAAAATAGCGCTGTTCGCCCAGGGCACCAATTCGCTTTGGAATCCCCGCTAGAAAGGGAATCAGTGCAGATTTCCAGGTATTGGGTAAGACATAGGCCGCAGTAAATTTCTGGGCCCGCAATTGACGGGCTAATTTAAAGCGTGCTTTGAGATTAAACTGCCCATGTTGATCTGGAATCAAAAAGCGTATGCTGATTTCAGGCATCAATTCTGTGATTTGAAGGGTTGAGCTGGGCGCTAAAATAGCCAGACTTGCCTCAGGATTGTGTTGCTGAATCACCTGGATCAGGCTATGGGCCATGACCATATCGCCTAACCAGGCTGGGGCAATAATCAGTATTTTTTGTGTCATACTAAAATAATTCTAATAATTAAATAAGTGATAAGCCAGCGCAATTAAATGGGATGGGAATAAGCCGAAGAGCAGCAAGGCCAAGACATTGATATTGATCAGAACGGTATTCAAGCCAGGATAGGTCAGCCACTTATCTTCCCGGCCCCGTTCAAAATAAATCGCCTTAACGAGTTTGAGATAATATGCCGCAGCCACAACAGAGAGGATTACGACCAGAATCGTCAGTCCATATTGCTGTTGATGCAACAAAGAAGTGATGATCAGCAGTTTAGAATCAAAGCCAATCAGAGGGGGAATCCCTGCAAGTGAGAGCATCACCAGTAAAAATAAAAAAGCCAGATAGGGTTTTTGCGCATGCAGACCTTTTAAGTCATCAATATTTACGATGTCTTCGCGGAATAACAGAATTAAACCAAAAATGCCGATTGTGCTAAAAGTATAAACCAGGGCATAAAAAATAGCGCTACCCTGACCTTGCGGGCTTGCCAATCCAAAGGCCATAAAAATCAGCCCCATATTGGCGACTGTGGAATAGGCTAATAGGCGGCGGAGACTTTTTTGGACCAACGCAGCACAATTTCCAAAAATTAAAGAAAGCGCACCCAGCCAAAATAACAGATGCGGTATCAGGATGGTCGAATAAGATAGGCTATCCACAAATATACGGACGAATAAGGCTAGAACAGCTAATTTAGGCACACTGGCAAGATAGATTGTCACAGACAAAGGCGCACCCTCATACACATCAGCAATCCACATATGAAAAGGCACAATCCCTAGCTTAAAAGCCACTGCAGCCAAGATCAGGGTTAAGACCACCCAATAGGCTGGACTGGCGCTCATCTGCGCGGTAATTTGACTTGCAATCTGTGATAATTCAATGCTGCCCGTTAGGCCATATAAAAGCGAAAATCCAAAGAGTAAAAATCCGGAGGCCAATGCACCCATGATAAAGTATTTGATCGCTGCCTCACCGCCTGTCACCGCGTCACGACGCAGGGCAATCATGGCGTAGAGGGGAAGAGAGAGTAATTCCAGTCCTAAATACAGCGTCAGCAGACTTTCAGCAGACGCCAACACCATGGCGCCCAAAAGCGAAAACAGGACTAAAAATAGAAACTCACTTTGTAGATGCTCAAATTCACGGCGTTTATGCGTATAGGCAAAAATAAAAAAGCTCATTAAGACGACGGCTTCTTTCATCACGCGCGCAAAGGGATCAAATAAATAATGGCCGGCATATAAAATCTGTGGATTGACATTTTTTTCCGCCATCAGGCTGATGAATACGCCAATCAAGAGGAGTTCTGCTAGGTAAAACGTCAGAGATTTCTTTCCTTTTAAAAAGAGGTCAATCAGTAAAATAAAGACGGTGCCCGCAAGAAGGAGCATCTCTGGAAAGGCGGGGTAAGCGCTCATAAGTTTAAACATAGGTATATCCCTTTAATGAACCAATTTCGCAGAGACCAAATCCACTAAATGGCTGCTGCTGACTGCTGTTAAATTTAAAATAAAATGGGGATAGATCCCGAAATATAAAACGGGAACGGCCAGTAAAATCATCATGATCCATTCTGTACAGGAGAGGCCTTTGTAAACTCGATTGATATTTTGTGCAGGGACTTCACCAAAAATGACGCGTTTTAAAAGCCAGAGCATATAGGCTGGGCTGATTATTAAAGTGCAGCCTGCGATCAATGCGACCCAGAAATGACTCTGGAGCGCCGCCAAAATGACAAAAAACTCACCCACAAATCCGGTTGTTCCAGGCAAACCCACGCCTGCCATTGCAAAGAGCACAAAGAAGGCTGCAAAGACCGGCATGGTTTTTGCCAACCCCTGATAATCTTGAATAAAAGACGAGCCAAATCGTGCAGCCAGACAGGCCAGCAGAATAAAGAGTCCGCCCGAAGCAAATGCATGGCTAATCATTTGAAAAATCGCGCCCTGCACGCTCAATACAGCCGCAGTATGTGCGGACAGAAGCATCGTATTTGAACCCATTAAAATCATCATCACCATGAAAATACCCAGTGTCACAATGCCCATATGTGAGACGGATGAATAGGCGATCAAACGTTTCATATCTTTTTGCGCCAAAGCCGAAAATCCAACGATGACGACGGCAATCAGTGCTAATCCAATCAAGAGCCAATCAAAGCCTGAAGTAATAGCAGGAACCATCGGTAGATTGAAGCGTAGAAAACCATATCCGCCATTCTTCAACATTAAAGCTGCCAATGCAATCGAGCCTCCCGCAGGGGCTTCAGCATGAAAGTCTGCAAACCAGGTATGGAGTGGCCACATTGGCATTTTCACTGCAAAAGATAAGAAGAACGCAAAGAATAAAAGATTGACCGCGCAGGGTGATAAACTCAAGCCTTGCCAAACGCTCAAACTAAAGCTGCCTGAAATCAAATATAAATAGACAAAGCCAATCAGCATTGCGAGTGAGCCCAGCATATTATATAAAAAGAATTTTAAAGCCGCATAAGCCCGACGTTCACCGCCCCAAATTCCCACACCTAAATACAGCGGAATCATGGATGCTTCCCAGAAAAAATAATAAAGGATTGCATCCTGCGCCGCAAAGATACCATTCAAAATTCCAGTTGAAAATAAGAAAATCGCAATATATTCAGCAACGTTTTTTTCGACATGTTTCCAGGCGGAAAGGACAATAATCAGATTGGTAAAACAAGTCAGTAAAATAAAAAGGACAGAGAGCCCATCTACACCGAGTGCATAATGAATATTCAGAATAGGGATCCAATCATGACTTTCATTGAATTGCAGCAAAAAACTTGTTGCATCAAAATGCCCGTACAGCAGCACACATAAGCCTAAAATCACCAGGGAAAAAATCAGTCCCAAGCCTTTAATGGCCGAGGTTCTGAGTTTGATTGCATTCAAAAGCAAGAGCACTAGGCCAAAGACCATTGGCAACCAAATTAGCAAACTTAATAAATGGGTCAACATATGTGTATCGTCCTAGTGGTTAAACCAAATGAGAAACAGAATGACGAGTACGCCTGTCACCATCGCTAAAGTATAGTGATAAAGGAGGCCCGTCTGCCAGCGTTTAAAAATCAGTCCTAAGTTTGAAAATCCACGGGCAGAGCCCTCAACCATGCTGCGATCAATCAGAAAAATATCACCTATCCGATAACTGATTAATCCAAATAATCGCGCCACGCCGGTAAAGAAATAATCATAAGTGGAGTCAATATAATATTTTTTGATTAGAAAAGTTTGTAAGAAAGGCACAGTGCGCGACAGCTTTCCAGGAATGCTGGGGTAACGTACATAAGCAATATAACTTAAAATAATGCCTAAAAAAGCCAGCAGGCAAGGCCAATCTGTCGAATTTTCTACAAAAAACTGCCAGGGTGTTTGATACAAAGCGTGTAATGCTGCCATGGTTTGATGGGCTGGGAGAATGAAAATGCTGGAGCCAAAAAAGTTATTTAAAGCGGGATGCATAAAGAATAGGCCTGCCAAAACAGAAGGAACAGCGAGAATGATCAGGGGTAAGGTAATTGTCCAGGGAGATTCCTTAACATGATGATATTCTTCAGCAGTCATGCGTGGCTTGCCATGAAATACCATAAAAAACATCCTGAACGTATACAGCGCGGTCACTAAAGTAGCTGAGCCGACGAGTATAAATGCAAAGGTATGACCTGGAATCAGAGAGTTGTGTACTGCATCAATAATCATATCTTTGGAGAAAAAACCAGAAAAAGGCGGAATGCCACACAGCGCCAGCGCGCCAATCAACATACAAATGTAGGTGATGGGCATTTTACGCGCGAGGCCTCCCATTTTACGCATATCTTGTTCGTGATGCATGGCCACAATCACAGAGCCTGCTGCTAGGAATAGTAAGGCTTTGAAAGCGGCATGTGACATCAAATGAAACATGCCCACTGCATAAGCGGATGCACCTTGCGCCACCATCATATACCCCAATTGCGAGAGGGTAGAATACGCCACAACCCGCTTGATATCGGTCTGAACCAGCCCTAATAGGCCCATAAAAAAGCAAGTCAACGCGCCAATGATCAAGACAATACTGAGCGCGGCGTCTGAATATTCAAACATCGGTGATAAGCGTGCCACCATAAAAACCCCTGCAGTGACCATTGTTGCAGCATGAATCAAAGCGGAGATGGGCGTTGGACCTTCCATTGAGCCCTCTAACCAAATATGCAGAGGGATTTGCGCTGATTTTCCAATTGCACCAATAAAAAGCAAAATGACCATCACTGTAATCATATTAATCGAACAGCCAAATAGATTGACAGTGAGGCCAGTCATGGTCGGCATCATGGCAAAAGTGGTCTGATAATCAATGGTGCCAAAATAAGATAAAACCATTGCAATACCGAGTAAAAATCCAAGATCTCCCACGCGATTTGCGAGAAAGGCTTTTAAACTTGCATAATTCGCATTTTCACGATGAAACCAAAATCCAATCAGCAAATAGGAAAATAATCCCACGCCTTCCCAACCAAAATAAAGGAGTAAAAAATTATTCGCCATGACCAATGTCAGCATTGCAAAAGTAAAGCCACTGATATAGCTAAAAAATCGCGCATAGCCTGTATCGTCTTTCATGTATCCCATGGAATAGACGTGGACCAGAAAAGAAACAAAGGTGACAATCATCATCATAAAAACAGTCAGGCGATCAATTAAAAAGCCAATGCCGAAATGCAATTGATCAAATACTGCAAAATCATATAAATGAATGATGTAGGCGGGTGGATTGGCTTTGCAAACAAATATAAATAGACCCATTGAAATGATCATCGAGACGGCCAATAAAGGAATGGTTATCCAATTGGTACCACATTCCTTCAAAAATCGGCCAAATAGCCCACTTAAAAGCGAGCCTAATAGCGGCGCTAATAAGGCAATCAGGAGGAGTGCGTTGATATGAGCTGGCATGCGTCTACCCCTTTAATTCATTCAGATGGTCAATGCCAATATTTCGCTTAGATCGAAATAAAACCACGATAATCGCGAGTCCAATCGCAGCTTCTGCGGCTGCGACAGTTAAAATAAAGAACACAAAAATCTGCCCTGCAATACTTTGCATTCCATGTGAAAAAGCAACGAGATTGGTATTTACTGCAAGTAAAATCAATTCCATCGACATTAAGAGGACAATCAAATTTTTACGATTGAGGAGGATTCCCGCAATACCTAAGCTAAACAAAGCGGCTGCAAAAACAACATACGCAAATAGGTTCATATTTTCACCTCTTTCATGACTGTGGGCATGTCAACCATTCGGAGGCGATCTGTCGCCTTGACTTTCACTTGCGCACTGATGATTTGCGTTTTTTTGCCTGGACGGCCACCGCGGAAGGTTAATGCAATCGCCGAAATCATGGCGACCAGCAAAATGACTGCCGCTAACTCAAAGGGATACAAGTAGAAGGTAAATAAAGCGAGGCCAATCTGTAAAACATTGCTGACATCAAACACCAGGGTTGGCGAAGGGGTTGCAAGCGTAATATGCCCCATCAAATTAACCAGCATGACAAAAAAGAGCAGGGCTACGACAACGGCAAAAGGCCAGTAATCGACAAAATTTGCTTTTTTTTCTGCTTTTTCAACATCCAGCATCATGACGACAAACAGAAATAAAACCATGACCGCCCCGACATACACGACAATGAGGACCAGCGAAAGAAACTCAGCTTCCAATAACATCCAGGTTCCTGCCGTTGCACCAAAAGTCACGACCAGGCTCAATACTGCTTTGACAGGATGGCGAGCAGTGACCACCATTAAACCACTCAAAAGAGCAATCAATGCAAAAATAACAAAAAGAATCGTTTGCGCCATAATTTAAGCTTCATCAATCAATTTGGCTTATTCTAACCCATTCACTTTGCTTCTGCAACGCACGCGGCGTTTTTGCCTGAGCTTGCTGCCGACATCCAGGTAAGAAAAGAGGGGGGCTGGCGAGCGGGTGGAGGAATGGGGCCACTTTCAGCTGTTATACGCCCTATGAAATCCTTTACTTCATTGATTAGTGGACGATTATAATGAAGTGGGTCAATCATTCTGAGTAATAATCCGGCAAGTGGAGGCGCTTCAAGTTGATTGAATCCGATTTTTTTTAAATCTTCTTCGATCATCTCCCTGGTGACAGCTATTCTCGGTGCTTTTGTTTCTTGGTTAATCTCAGTCCACTCGCTTCCGGATGGGCACAAAACTTCAATTAAAGTTTTGCCCAGTGCATAGATATCGCCCGGTTTAGAAACACCAATAAGCTGTATTTCTGGCGCCATATAGCGATGTGTTCCGTCTATCCTGACCGGTGTATCAGGTTTAATTGGCCAATCTTTTGAAAAATCAAAGTCGATTAGCGTTGCTTTTTTAAGGTCATTATCCCATAAATAATTCGCTCCCTTTACATCTCCATGAATCATCATTCTATCATGCATTTTTTTGAGCTCATCCACATCAGAAACAGCGATTTGAATACGTTCTGCTTTCGTTACGTGTGGTTTCAGGCAAAAAAAATGTTGTGGAATCCCAGGCACTTTCTTCATGATTCTCATGTGAAACAGCATTTCTTTTTTTCGAGTTTCTTCAAGGCAAATTAAATCTGCTTGCCCCATTTTCTCTGCGCATTCAAGGCCCTCTTGGTCATTTGAAAAATAAGGGATTCGATAAGGGCCTTTAACGCGCTCTTGTGATTTAACATTTCTTTTCACTGCGATCACATACTCTTTGATATCGACGCGGTGACCATTTAGGTTGCTGGCCATTGTATACACGGCATTGAAGTTGGGGTGGGCGCACAAAAGGCGGTCTGCAAAAACTTCAGCAGTTCCCCATTTAATTTTGGCTGATTTTGCGGTTCCGTTTTTTTCTCTTTCTAAGGTATAGGACAGGTCGCTTACTTGTCTTCCCCCCATCGAAAAAGTCGGTCGACAACAGGATGAAATTGTACAGCAAAAGCAACAGCAAGCAGGTTGATGTTTTATAATCGTAATGGATTTTAGTGTTGGATTAATTGGGGTTTCAGGCTCTTTTGGCATGCTTCCATAATCATCCATCATAAGCTTGCTCCTCCTGTATAGATAAAATCAAAACCAAAATCACTTCCAGGTAGCTGTGCAATTTCTGTGAAAAAAGGCTTTGCTCTTCTGGGGCAGGGTAGAGCCGCTGCTAGAGGGGGTTCACCTTCAAAAATAGCTGAAAATTGACCCAAGACTTCCCTGCAAGTAGGGCGTTCTTTTGGAGCAGACGCGCGCATCCGGCTAATCAAAAAGACTAATGCGTCAGCTTGTGTTTTTAAAAATCCTACTTTCATAAAAGAAGCCTGCCATTCTGGTGCCCTTTTTTCGCTCCCAAGTGCTTCGCTTTCTTGCGATAAAATAGCAAGGAAATAACATCCCAATGCATACACATCGCTTGCCTGTGAATAGCGACTCTCGTCTTCAATTTCAGGCGCTGTAAAACCATTCGTTCTCGCGACATCTAGCGCTACTTTGCTCGCGCCACTTTCCATTCGGCAGGCAAATTCAAAATCAATCAAAGCGACCGTCCCAGCTGACAGATCAACCACTGCATTCGTGTCATTAAAATCGCGATGGATATAGCCATTCTGATGCAGTTGGATGAGGGCTGCAATGGTCCACTGGGCAATACTCAATCTTGTTGTTAATGTGAGAGAGCTTGTGGACGGGCTTGTAGATCGGCTTTTAAACCAGGCATTGACTTGTTCACCCTCTTTTTTTGCCATAATGCAACCATAATAAAGATGGTCTATGCACAGGGCGAGGCTCAAGACGCCCATTTCAGCTGAAATATGTAAGGATTCTGCAACATATTGATAGGGAATCGGCTGGGCACTCAGGTTGAGTAAATAACCATTCAGAAGGCCTTCTCGCCGCTTGGTTTTATAGCGAAGTGGGCAAATAATATTTCGACCTGAGCTTTTTAAAGCATGTTTATCATCAGAAGTGATTTCAACATTGCCAATTTTTAAGGTTAAAACAGATCCCTTTGTTATTTTAAAACTTATTTTTTTTTTGATGCTTATCTCTGTTTGGGCATTATAAACCGTGTATAAATCAGTACTGCAATACCATGGGCCCGGATGCTTTATAATGCGTAGAACATTTTCAACAGAGGGTCGATAACTCAGTAAATGAGTGTTTATTGTTGGAGAGCCTGCCATTTTTATACCTGTAATAATTAAAATAATAATTTTAAAAAATTTTATAGTATTATTTTGTAAATTGCAATATTAAATTGCATTTCTTATATAAAAAAATTAGAATGTATTATCCGTGCTCAATGGCTGAATCAATTTGCGTGACATTCAATATCATCTCAATATTTCAAAAGATATGATCAAGGAGGCCCGCTATGCTTTGGTTTCTGGGGACCCTGACCGTGTGCCGATTTTAGCACAGGCTTTTGATCAGAATGCCGTGTGTCTTGCAAATCATCGCGGCTACGTGACGTATCTTGCGCAATTTAAGGGGCAGTCGATTGTCGTCAGTACAACGGGAATTGGGGGGCCATCGACGTCTATTGTGATTGAAGAACTGGCCAATTTAGGCATTAAATATTTTTTAAGAATCGGGACAACCGGTGCGATTCAAACGCATATCGAATTAGGGGATTTGATTGTAACCGAAGCGTCGGTTCGTTTGGATGGAGCGTCGACTCATTATGCTCCTGTTGAATTTCCGGCGGTTGCCTCCTTTGGAATGACAGGCTGTATTGTGGAAGCTGCAAAAGAATTGGGCTTGCGATATCATGCGGGCATTACCGTTTCGGCGGATACGTTTTATCCAGGTCAAGAGCGCTATGACAATTTTGCCCATTATGTTATTAAGCGATTTCAAGGTACTTTATTGGAATGGCAAAAATTAGGTGCCCTTAATTACGAAATGGAATCCGCGACTTTGCTGACGATGTGCAGAGTCTTAGGGCTAGAAGCGGCGTGTTTTTGCGGGGTGGTTGCCAATCGCAATTTTTCTGAAAAACCCTCGACCGATACACTGGGTAATCTGCGCGAGATCTGGAGTGCGATGGCTGTAAAAACGATCGAATTTGATATGAAGCGGCGAGGCTTAATTTAGGGGTGCAGATAGTAAACGCTATAATGCTGATTATTTAAGCATAAGCGGCCCCGATCACCTGGCTGCACGCGCCCAACTCCAGCCGGGGTCCCCGTGAAAAGAAGATCTCCGTCACAAATCGGAAAATATTCAGCTGCATAAGCAAGGAGTGCGTCAGGGCTCATGCGCATATCCGTCGCCTGGGCTTTTTGTTTTAATTCATCATTCACGTAAAAAGCAAAGTGCAAATCGGCTAAGTCAGGCGGAATCGGAAGCCAGGGGCCAATGCAAGCAGCATCCTTAAAAACCTTACCTAGAGTCCAGGGGCCTGCGCTTAATTTAGCTTGTTTTTGTAGACTGCGATTGGTCATATCCAAGCCCAGCGTCACCGCAGCCAGTTGATTATTTTTAATTTGAAAAACCAGTTCGCACTCATAATGAAATTCATCTTCTAAATTAGGCAGGTGAAGGTTCAGCGTTTGATCCCATTCGGAGCAGACTTTCAAAACACTCGGCGGTTTTAAAAACAAAACAGGGCGCTCGGGCGTACCCTCTTGCATTTCTTTGGCATGATCAAGGTAGTTCTTGCCTGCACAAATTATTTTATCCATTTCAATCTTCCATTGGATGCGTTTAAAATAATGATAGTTTTTTAGAGGGGCGAATGCAAGTTTTTAAAATCACTCATTACAAAATAGGCCAACTGCTTTTTATGGGGTTATGCTCGTTAATTTAATTACGGCATGAAAATGTCGCTGCTTGAGTCATAGGTTGGCTTGACAAGCGCGGATAATTCCTTGCTCAAGCCCATCAGTGCATCGGATAAGAGGGGTTTCTGCTTTGAACACTCCAGCAAAAAGGCGGCCAGGGTCTCGATCTCCCTCGTGCTTGTCAGCGGATAGTGATTGAGAAAGTCATCAAAGGCCTGGCGCAGGGTATCACATTTCTGGGTGTCAGAGACGTTAGTTTTGTTGCAGAGAAAGTGATGCAACGCAAATAAAGCCGCTTGAATATCGTTAGCAGGTATAGGGCGCCTGATCGGCTCGAGAGGCGCCTCTCCAGATTTAAGCGCCGAGCGGATATGGGCGATATCAAGCAGGTAAAGTGCCAATATGGGCTTGCAATGATAGGATGGCGCAGCCGGTAAGGGTGTTGGCAAGCCTGCGGAAAAGAACACGAAGCCGAGCTCAGCCATGGATGGCCTCTCCGTATGAACAACAGGCTGGGGCTCCTTACAATCGGATGGCCGATCCAATGGGTGGGGGGCAGCCAAATTGAACGCGACCCCGAGGTCATACAAGAAACTGTCCGTATCACCAGGATTACTCGGGTAAGTGTGCGCCGGGATTTGCGTCGTCGCGCCAACATGAGGGTACGGAGAGGTGGCATTGGTCAATTCTGCATGCGAGTTCATCATTTATTCATCCGCCTATTTAATTAAAAATAAAAAGCAATTATATTATTTTTTTATTTTATTTATCTGTCAAGAGTGCAAGCATTTTGATTTGTATGTCTTGAGTATTCAATAAAATTAGTTTAGAATAATTTTAGTTTTTTAATGGGCTAAAGGTAAGGAGTTCTCTGATGGCAGAAGAAAAAAAACCTGTTTTAAAAAAAGTAATTGCAAAAAAGCCGCTTAAGGCCGCCCCTCAAGCCACACAAGAAGTGCGCTTTCTAAAAAAAATCTGGAAGCAATTCACGAGCCTCAAGCTCAGCTATAAGGTGATTATCATCTTGATTGTCATTGGTTTTGTAGGTCGGGTGATTGAAAAACTATGAGCCTTCGTGTTGGAAACTGGCAAAGTGTACGTACAAAAGTGGCGGCACAGGATCCTCATCTTGCTAGGCTTCTCGATGCGCTATCGTTAGATGATGAATATCGCTTTTATACGGCCTGTTATCCTTATGGTTTATCTATTTTAAAAAATAGTGTTTTCTATTTGCCTGGAGAAGACTATAGCGTTATCTCAGTTCACGATATGCCGGAGCCCATCCGCTCTGATCTTAATTATAATATTAATGCGAATGGGGCAGGCATTATTATCCGTAATAAAATGGAACAATTCGTTATGGTCGAAGATCGAATCGTTCCATTTTCAGTCTATGGGCCTGGTTCTTTATTGGGTCTGACGACTGTATTGGATGATTTAACCAAGCAGCAGCGCTTCAATGATTATGGATTATGGGAGATCACTTCCGGTGCGCGAAGTGTGTTTATGCTTCCGAAAATTTCAGATATGCTTTCTTTCAATAAACTTAAAAAAATCTATCAGTTAGAGGCTAAAAAGCCAGAGCATTATACGGAGCATTGGTCTGTTTTCAGTGAAATCGCGCGCAAGCGAAATTGTGATTGGACTTTTGAGGTTGTGTTTTTTTCGCGAAAATTAATTGAAAAATTAAAAGACCCCGCTTGTGATGAGCTTAAAAGCTATTTTTTAGAATATAATCGTCAATTTTTTGGATTCTGGCGAAACTTGTTCAGTTGGCAGGTCACTTTTTCACGTATTGAATGTTTGCGCAATCTTAAACAATCCGCGCATTTGCTGGATACTGCAAAACATTTATTTGCTGTAGCCGCTGGCATTTTCCCTGCTTTTCAACCTGCAACTGATAACTCTTTTATGCCGCGTACTTTGATTCAAGAGATTTATTTAAATGAGTATGGTTTAAAAGATTATATTCCTGTGATTATGCAGCCTTCTCTTTCTCGTCCTGGCGAAATTTTATATTCTTCTCTGGGCATGCCTATTTCGGTGGAATACTCTCCAAAATCAGCATTATCTTCAAGCAATATCAATGATTTATCAGAATTAATGGGGTTATTGAAGCGCTATGTCAAAGAGTTATTATCCCGTGATCTCGATATTGCGAGAACCAATTTATATAGAATAGTTCAAAATAATAAATTTGATTTCTATCACGTCAATTCAGAAGATCGGAAAGATATTCAAACAGTCGAAGCATTGATTGCTCGAGATCCTCGATTTATTCAGGATGCGCGGCATGGAAATGAAGCTTTTCCAGTGCATAGTCGGTTTTTTAAAGGCTGTATTGCGTTATTCAATGAAAAGTCTATTGACAAAACGCTTTAGCCTGTATAGTATGGGCCCCTTGACGCGCCCGTAGCTCAGCTGGATAGAGTACCTGGCTACGAACCAGGCGGTCGGGAGTTCGACTCTCTCCGGGCGCGCCATTTCTGATTGACATAAAATATAAGTCACTACTCAGCCCCTTATTCGAATTAAAAACCACCCCTTCAAAGCCTTTATTATCAAGCGCTTCGCGAATAATTGGCTTCTTACAATTCTGATAAAGTGTTTGGCTAAAAAATAGAGCCTAAAATAATGATCTGATAGGTAATGGCAAAATAACATCATATAATACCTTATCATGATGATGATCAAGGATTATTTTTGATGAATGACCGAAGCGAAACCTTGCAAGACTTAATCATTCGAGCAGAGCAAACCTTTCCTGACAAAAAAGCATTTACCTGCCTGGGGGCGAGTATTACGTTTTCTGAACTTTATATTGATGCGCGCGATTTTGCGCATTATTGTCAGTCTAAACTCAATCTCGTTAAAGGCGATCGTTTGGCCATCATGCTGCCGAATATTTTGCAATATCCGATTGTCGTGTTTGGTGCAGTATTAGCAGGATTAACGATTGTAAATATCAATCCGTTGGATAAGGCCCCTTCGATTGCTCATGAGCTCAAAGATTCCGGCGCGCGGGTAATCGTAGTTTTGGAAAACTTTGCGCATGAACTTTCGCTTGCTTTGTCTGAAACGCAGATTGAAAAAGTGATCGTGACATCGATTGGGGGCCAACTGCCAGCGATTCAAGGTTTTTTTGTGGATCAATATTTGCGTCACATTGCGCATCAAGTGCCGGACTATTATTTTCCGCATTCAATTGGATTTCAAGAGGTGCTTCAACTTGGGCATAAATCTTCGTTTACAGCGGTGAAGGTCTTGCCCGAAGATTTAGCTTTTATTCAATATACAGGTGGAACGACGGGTATTGCCAAGGGCGTGATGCTATCTCATTCAAATTTGATGTCTAATTTGTTTCAAGTGCGCAGTTGGATCGAGAATGATTTGCAGGAAGGCCAGGAAGTTATTATCACGGCGCTGCCCTTATATCATATTTTTTCTTTGCTTGTGAACTGCTTTTTGTTTGTCGATATGGGTGGGGAAAATGTGTTGATTCCCAATCCGCGTGATATTGCAGATCTCGTTAAAGTCATGAAGAAAAGTCATTATACCTGTTTTAGTGGCGTAAATACTTTGTTTAATGCGCTTTTGCATCATCAGCCTTTTTGTGAGATGGATCACTCTCGGGTTAAGCTAACGATTGGGGGCGGCATGGCGGTACAAAAAGCGGTGGCGGATGAATGGCAAAAAGTGACGGGTCATGTTTTGATTCAAGGGTATGGTCTGACTGAGACCTCGCCAGTGGTGACGATTACGCCTTTTGATGCCCCTCGCTTTAGTGGCAGTATCGGATTGCCGATTTTGGATACAAAAATCACGATTAAAGATCCGCAGGGTGATGATTTGCCTCTCAATACGATTGGCGAATTATGCGTGCAGGGTCCGCAAGTCATGCAAGGTTATTATCAGCGTCCTCATGAGACTGACGCTGTTCTGTATGAGGGGTGGTTGCATACTGGCGATGCAGCCTATATTGATGAGGCTGGGTTTTGTTATATCGTTGATCGCCTTAAAGATATGATTATTGTGTCAGGCTTTAATGTCTATCCTGCAGAAGTCGAAAATATGCTTAAAATCATTCCGAAAATTAACGAAGTCGCCGTGATTGGCATTCCTGATCTAGATCATGGGGAGGTCGTCAAAGCTTTTGTGGTTAAAGAGAAAAATGCGGTGTTAACAAGTAAGGAGGTTATTGATTTTGCACATAAAAATTTGGCTGCTTACAAATGCCCGCATGAAGTTGAGTTTGTGGAGGCTTTACCTAAAAGTACAGTAGGTAAAATTCTGAAGAAAGAGTTGCGCGCTATCCAAAGAAATGCATTCTCTTAAAAAATATGCTCATTGAAATGAGTTTATATCATAATCCTAATAATCCTTGAAGATCTTGCTTATTTTCTAAAACATCTGCCAATGTCACCTGCTCCAGTACTTTAAAAAATGCTCGCTGAGCGTCATGTAGAACCCGTTTCAGTTTACAGGAGGGAGCAATACAACAATTTTGTTTTTTGACATTGAAACAAGGAACGATATCAAAATGTGGCTCTAATTGTAAAATCAATGTTTTCAGATTTAAGCTTTGCGCATCGACTGCTAGACTTATGCCTCCATTCCGGCCACGCACTGTTTTGATGATGCCTAATTTTGAGAGATTATGGATGATTTTGGTCAAATGATGCTGAGAAATACCATAGGCCTGAGCGATTTCAGTAATCGTACAAGTTTGTTGCTTAAGCGTAATAAAAATTAAAGCCCTTAATGAATAATCTGTAAATTGAGTCAGCTGCACGGATAAGCCTGTTTTGTATATTGACAATCATTATGCAGTATTATAACATGTATTTCAAATATATGTTTAACCAATGGAGAGTATCATGACTAAAAGCCTTTATGAACGCTTAGGCGGAGCAGATGCGGTGAATGCCGCAGTGGATATTTTTTACAGGAAAGTTTTGGCAGATGATCGTGTCAACTTCTTTTTTGAAGGCGTTGATATGGAAAAACAAATCAATAAGCAAAAAGGGTTTCTAACCATGGTTTTTGGTGGCCCTAATCATTACAGCGGTCAGAGCATGCGTGATGGTCATCGCCATTTAGTTGCAAGAGGCCTAAATGATACGCATGTGGATGTGATCATAGCGCTTTTGGGGGGCACTTTGAAAGAGCTCGGCGTTCAAGATGCCGATATTGCTGAAGTCGCTGCAATTGCAAATAGTGTCCGTGATGACGTTTTAGACCGTTAAATTATCATGGCTCAGCTCGTTTATGGAGACAAAGAGTATCAGCTGAATGCAGGTGAGACCGTCTTAGAATGCTTGCTTCGGCATAGCATTGAATACCCTCACTCCTGTCAGGCTGGGGTCTGTCAGTCTTGCCTGATCAAAAGCACAGGACAGATTGAAACGGCTTGGCAGGAAGGCATACAGGAAACATTGAAAGCACAGGGCTATTTTTTGGCTTGTCTTGCCAAGCCCTGTCATGATCTAAAGCTTCTGCCCCCACTGGCCAATGAATGTGAAGTAAATGCGCAGATTCTAAGTTTAAATAAACTCAATCATAATGTTTTGCAAGTCAGGCTTTCTGTTGAAAATTTGATGCCCTGGACACCGGGTCAATACTTGAATTGGGTTCATCCACAAGGGATCATCCGGAGCTATTCCATTGCCAATCTCCCTATGCAAGATGGTTTTATTGAGCTACATATTAAGCTTCTTAATCAAGGTGCCATGAGCCAATGGCTGCAAAAAGAAGCAAAGATCAATGATCTAATCAAAATTAGAGGTCCATTGGGAAAGTGCTTTTATTTCAATCCACAAAAATTAAATTATGATATATTGCTTGCCGGAACAGGAACCGGACTTGCACCATTATTAGCCATTGTCCGTGATGCCTTATCACAACAACATAGAGGAGAAATCAATTTGATCCATGCTTGTCTGACAAATCAAGACTTGTATTGCGTGAATGAACTCAAAAATCTTGCCGCCTTCTATCCTCAATTTCATTACCATCGTTGTGTTTTAAAAAGTGATTCCGGCCCGTCTGAGTCCATTGAGCACTATATTTTAGGCTATATGAGCCATCCAAAAAACTTGAAAGTTTTTATCTGTGGTCCCTCTGAAATCACCCATCAATTAAAAATGAAAGCCTTTTGTGCGGGCGTACCCTCCTCACAGATTTTCAGCGATGCTTTTTTATAATAAAATTACCTTTATCATTACGGGCATGTTATGCGGGTTGATTATTTCGTCCGATTGCGCATCAATTCAAGCACTTCTAATTTAGCGAGTGCTTCGGTCAGCTCTGCTTGAATACGCATACGATCAAGCGGTTCTTGTTGTCCTAACAGTAAATCTTCTGCGGCTTTTTTAACTTCTAACGCTGCGGCTTCATTTACATCTTGAGGGCGCTCCAAAGTATCGGCTAGAATTGAAACACAATCGGGTTGAATCTCGAGAATGCCGCCGGATACATAGAGTAACTCTTCCTGTTCGTCTACGCCGTGAATTAAGCGCAAGGGGCCGGGTTTGATGGTCGTTAATAATTGCAAGTGACCTGGAGCAATACCCAGCTCGCCCATCGCGCCACGAATATAGACGCGAGTGGCTTCACCAGAATACATTTCGGCTTCTTGACTGACGACAGTCACTTTCATGGTGGAAGGCGTTTTCATAACTATAAACTCTTCGCTTTTTCAATGGCTTCATCAATTGAACCCACCATGTAGAAGGCTTGTTCGGGCAGATAGTCATAATCGCCATTAACGATCCCTTTAAAACCACGAATGGTTTCTTTCAAGGGAACATATTTTCCTGGATTTCCAGTGAAAATTTCGGCTACGAAGAAGGGCTGTGACAAGAAACGCTGAATTTTTCGTGCACGGGAGACAATCAATTTATCTTCTTCAGACAATTCATCCATTCCCAGAATGGCAATAATGTCTTTCAATTCCTTGTAGCGTTGAAGGACTTTTTGCACATTGCGGGCCACATCATAATGCTCCTGGCCGACGATTAAAGGATCGAGCTGGCGACTTGAAGAATCAAGAGGATCAACTGCGGGGTAGATTCCTAACTCAGCAATTTGCCGTGACAAAACAATGGTTGCATCTAAATGGGAAAAAGTAGTGGCTGGAGAAGGGTCAGTCAAGTCATCCGCGGGCACGTAAACGGCCTGAACCGAGGTAATGGATCCTACTTTGGTCGAAGTAATCCGCTCTTGGAGCACACCCATTTCTTCAGCGAGTGTCGGTTGATAACCCACAGCAGAAGGAATCCGGCCTAGCAGTGCAGAAACTTCGGTTCCTGCTAAGGTATAACGATAAATATTGTCGACGAAAAACAAGACGTCACGACCTTCATCACGGAAGCTTTCAGCAATGGTGAGTCCGGTTAAGGCAACGCGCAGACGATTTCCAGGTGGTTCATTCATTTGGCCATAAACCAGCGCCACTTTATCTAAGACATTGGATTCTTTAATTTCATGATAGAAGTCATTTCCTTCGCGAGTTCGTTCGCCTACGCCTGCAAAAACAGAGTAGCCGCTATGTTCCGTGGCAATATTGTTGATCAACTCCATCATGGTCACGGTTTTACCGACACCAGCACCACCAAAGAGGCCGACTTTTCCGCCTTTTGCAAAGGGGCAATTTAAATCGATAACTTTGATACCGGTTTCCAGGACTTGGGAGCTGGGGGAAAGTTCGCTTAAAGCAGGCGGTGCACGATGAATCGCGGCGCGGACTTCTGTTTTGATGGGGCCTTGATCATCGATGGGATTACCCAAGACATCCATGATACGGCCGAGTGTTGCAGGGCCAACAGGGACTGAAATCGGGGCATGGGTGTTGATGACAGAGAGATTGCGTTTTAAGCCATCACTCACACCCATCGCAATACCGCGGACGACGCCATCGCCTAATTGTTGTTGGACTTCGATGGTTAGGCCGCCTTCTTCCACAACCAGTGCATCATAAATTTTGGGAACAGCATTGTGCGGAAACTCGACGTCAACCACAGGGCCGATGATTTGAATAATTTTACCTTTTGTACTCATGTTCACATCCTTTCAAATTTTAGATTGCTTCAGATCCTGAAACAATTTCAGACAACTCTTTGGTAATCAACGCTTGACGCGCTTTGTTATAATCTAATTTTAGTTCATCAATGACTTCAGTTGCATTATCCGAAGCATTTTTCATCGCCATCATGCGTGAAGCTTGCTCGCAGGCTATATTTTCTACCACGCCTTGATAGGTCATGGACTCAACATAACGCTCCAAAAGCAAGGTCAGTAGAGACTTTGCATCGGGTTCATAAATATAATCCCAATGGCTGGTTCGTTGATCTTCAGGAATTCCAACCGGCAAGAGTAAATGACTTTTAGGGGTTTGCTTAATCGTATTGATAAAGGTATTGCTAAAAAGATGCAACTCATCAATTTTCCCTTCGACAAACGCATCCAGCATGACGCGAACGGAACCGATAATATCTTGGCTGGTTGGTGCATCGCCAAGATGATGTGCATAAGCCACCACTTTCACAGGCAAACGCTTGAAAAACAGCTCCGCTTTATGGCCAATTAAGGCGACATCAATCTCAATATTTTGGCTTTGCCAGATTTTGATTTGCTGCAATGCTTTTTTGAAAAGATGATTATTTAGACCACCGCAGAGGCCGCGATCTGTCGAAACCAGCAAAATGCCAATCCGTTTGACATCACGCTGAGCAAGATAAGGGTGATTGTATTCTGTTTTTGCATTCGCAATATGGCTAATTACTTCTAAAATCCGCGCTGCATAAGGCTTGCTGGCCTCAACGCGGTCGCGTGCTTTACGTAGTTTACTGGCTGCAATCAGTTCCATAGCACGCGTGATTTTTTTCGTGCTTTCGATACTGCGGATGCGGCTTTTAATTTCCTTTGCGGTGGCCATTATGCGTTCCAGTTTCCTAATTTTTTAAAGGCAATAATGGCCTCTTTCATCTGATCTGCAATTTTGTCATCAAAACCACAATGCGCATTGATTTCATCCATAAATGCTTTATGTTTATCATTCATGTATTGATGGAGATCTGTTTCAAAAGACACGATTTTAGGGATGATCACATCATCCAATAAACCGCGTTCAACTGCAAATAAAGAGATCGCCATTTCAGCAACAGAGAGCGGGCGATATTGCTTTTGTTTCATGAGTTCCATGACCCGTTGACCGCGTTCTAATTGCTTGCGGGTGGCATCATCTAAATCGGAGGCAAATTGCGCAAACGCTTCGAGTTCACGGAATTGCGCCAGAGCTAAACGAACCCCCCCCCCGAGTTTTTTAATAATTTTGCTTTGGGCGGCACCCCCAACACGCGATACGGATGCGCCAGCATTGATGGCAGGACGAATGCCTGCATTAAATAAGCCGCTTTCTAAGAAAATCTGTCCGTCTGTAATCGAAATGACATTGGTTGGAACAAACGCCGAAATATCGCCTGCTTGCGTTTCGATAATGGGAATAGCGGTTAATGAACCTGTTTTGCCTTTGATTTCACCGTTGGTAAGTTTTTCAACATAAGCGGCATTGACGCGTGCAGCGCGTTCGAGCAGACGAGAATGCAGATAGAATACATCACCAGGGTAAGCTTCACGTCCTGGTGGGCGACGCAATAAGAGGGACATTTGGCGATAAGCCCAGGCTTGCTTGGTCAAATCATCATAAACAATCAGCGCATCTTCACCGCGATCCCGGAAGTATTCGCCCATGGCACACCCTGAATAAGGGGCCAGAAACTGTAATGCAGCTGCATCTGATGCGGTTGCGACAACGATGATGGTATTCGATAAGGCGCCATGTTCTTCTAATTTTCGGACAACGGCTGCAACGCTGGATGCTTTTTGCCCGATGGCTACATAAATACATTTAACGCCGGTGTGTTTTTGGTTGATGATCGCATCGATGCAGACCGCGGTTTTACCTGTTTGTCGATCGCCGATGATTAATTCACGCTGACCGCGTCCAATGGGAACCATCGCATCAATCGCTTTGATTCCGGTTTGAAGCGGTTGATCGACGCTTTGACGGGCAATGACACCTGGCGCTACTTTTTCAACGGTGGAAAATTGTGTGGTGGCGATGGGGCCCTTTCCATCAAGGGGGTTGCCCAGTGCGTCCACAACGCGACCTAATAATTCGGGGCCAACAGGGACTTCCAGAATGCGTCCCGTTGCTCGAACTTTCTGACCTTCAGCCAAATCATTTGCCATGCCTAAAACCACTGCACCGACATTATCGCGTTCGAGATTTAAAGCAATGCCAAACAGGCCGCCTTCAAATTCAAGCATTTCGTGATAGGCGACATCGGTCAAGCCATAGATTTTCACCACGCCATCGCGAACGCTGACAATCGTGCCTTCACGGCGGATTTCAGGGCCGGTTTCGAAATGTTCAATTCGTTCTTTGATGAGTTTGGTGATTTCAGTACTACTTAACTGTTTTGTCATCTTTTTACTTCCTTAATGAATATTTAAGCCGATTTAATTGGCCTTTCAATGAGCCATCCACCACATAATCGCCACTTTGAATCATCATGCCACCCATGAGACTTTCATCGATTTTCAGGGTCAAAAAAACAGGCTGTTTGAATTGTGCAGTTAAATTTTGTTCGAGTTCAGTAATTTGTGCTGTGGAGAGTGCTGTTGCAGAACTGACTGTAAACTCTTTAACATGACGATCCATTTGCCAATCTTCTGCAAAAAGCTCCACCATTTCAGGCAAAACCGCTAGGCGTTGTTGATGGGTCAACTCCTTGAGAAAATTTTGCATGCCCTGATCGGGTGAAGGGCTCATATTTTCGGTGATAATGGCCAGCAGCGTTTCTTTAGGCAACTGCGGATTTTGGAGCAGATTTTGCATCGTATGATCTGCAAATACTAATCCCAATTTTCCTAAAAACTGAAACCAAAGCTCAACCGTGCCTTGCTCTTTTGCGTAGAGGTAGGCTGCTTTGGCATAAGGTCGGGCAAGGGTATCGTTTTTCATGAATGAAGCGCTTCCTGCATCTGATGAATCAAGCCCTCATTGGCTGCGCGATCAATATTTTTGTGCAGCAATTTCTCAGTGCATTGAAACGCCCAATCGATGGCTTCTTGTTTCAGTTGTTCACGCAGGGTATCGCGCTCGGCGGAGATTTCAGATTCGCCGACTTTTTTCATGCGTGCAATGATTTCTAAGGCTTCAGTGCGCGCTTCTTCTTCAATTTGATGTGCGCGTTGATTGGCGTGATCAACGATCAAAGAGGCTTCTGCTTTGGCATCTAGAATTAATTGCTTGATTTTGCGTGCGGCGAGTTCGAGGTCATGATGACCTTTTTCCGCAGCAGCCAGCCCTTCGGCAATCTTGTGGCGACGCTCTTCCAGGACTTTCATGAGGGGCGGCCAAATATACTTCATCGTGAATAAAACAAAAATGATGAAGGTAATCATTTGGCCAAATAAAGTGGCGTTAATATCCATGTTTAGGAACCTGTCGCCATCTTAGCTGCAGCCTGAAGTGCTGTAGTCAAGAACGGATTAGATGCAAAAAAGAGATATAAGCCCATTGCAATAGAGATCGCAGCAAAGGCATCGACTAAAGCAGCAACTAAAAACATTTTAGTCATTAACATGCTGGAAAGTTCAGGTTGACGTGCGACGCCTTCTAAGAATTTTCCGCCTAAAATTCCGAAGCCAATTGCGGTTCCAAGTGCTGCTAAGCCAATTAGCAGTGCCGCTGCGATGGCCGTCATGCCCTGTACGCTGGCAATAATTGTGGCTAATTCCATTTCATTTTCTCCTGTTGTCTGTTGTGTTTAAAGGGGTTAGTGCGCTTCGCCCGCTATTTTTAGATAGACAATCGTCAACATCATAAAAATAAACGCTTGAATCGTAATAATCAATATGTGAAATATAGTCCAAACGGAGCCTAAAGTCCATTGAATCCACCAAGGAAGAAGCGCGATCAAAATAAAAATAAGTTCTCCGGCAAATAAATTCCCATACAGTCGAAGTGCGAGAGAGAGGGGTTTGACAAATTCATCAATGATTCGGAAGGCAATATTCAGTGGAATGAGTTTCCAGCCGAAGGGTTGACTTAATATTTCTTTGGTTAAGCCGATCGGGCCTTTCATTTTGATATTATAGCCAATAATCAGGAAGAAAACACTGATTGACATGGCAAAAGTTAACATGGGATCTGCAGTTGCGACGACTTTAAAGTGAGGCACGCCTGCCATTCCTAGAAGATGGGGAATCAAATCAACGGGGAGTAAATCCATAACGTTCATCAGGAATACCCACATGAAAATGGTCAAAGCGAGCGGGGCAATTAAGCATGATTCTCTTGCATAGGATTCGTTGACGATATCGTCAATTTTTTCGATAATGAGTTCAATTGCATTTTGAAAGGGGCCTGGAACGCCTGATTTTGCACTATGCGCAACCCAGGCAAATAAGCTTAAAAAGATCACGCCTAGCAAAATTGACACAATCAAAGTATCCAGGTTAATGGCCCAGAAACTTGTGGTGTAGCCAATTTTAAAAGTCTGTAAATTCAACATCAAATGTGTTAAATGATGCTGAACGTATTCTGAATTGCTCATGCCCGCCATGATTTTTTCATCCCGTAAATAATAACTCCGCCCAATTGAGGCACTCCCACTCCAATCACATAAAACAACCAGCTTAGTTCAAGCCATCTTGCAAACAAAAGCGTGCAGACCGCAATGAGTGCATATTTTCCGAATTCTCCACCAAAAAAACTAAGTAGTAAATTCATTGAGCGCATGTTTCGATGATGTCGATAAACTCGCCATGTCAAATATCCATTCGCCATTAGCATTGTTCCCGCACCCGCCATAAAAGATATTCCGCCATGATGATCTACAATCAACACCAGTCCGAAGACTAGGATTGCTGCGATGATCTGACTATAAAAAATATCCAGAATGCCATCCAAAGGTTTAAGTTCCATGCACGCGCCGCCTATTTTGCGCTTGAAGTATATAGATTTTCAGTTGATTTGGCAAGACAATTATCAGAGGATTTTTTCATTTTGAAAAATAATAATTGAGATTAGGATATTCAAAATCAAAGCCTGCTTCAAGTAGACGTGTTGGAATCACTTTTTGACTCCCTAGAAGTAAAGTTTCACCCATTTCACCGAGCAGAATTTTAACCATGAATTCTGGAAAACGGAGCCAAAGTGGGCGGTTGAGGTACTTAGCATAGGCTTTTGAAAAAGCACGCTGCGTAATGGGTTCCTTCGCGACGAGATTGATGGATCCATTCAAATCCGGGTGGTCGCTGAGAAAGAGAATGGCTTTGATGAGATCGGTGCGACTGATCCAGCTTAAAAACTGTTTTCCGGTGCCAAAAATAGTGCCAAAACCGTATTTATAGAGGGGGAAGAGTTGTTCCAGCATTCCGCCATTGGCGTTTAAGACCACGCCAAAACGCATGATCAGGAGGGGAACTTTGTCACTTGCAGCGTCAGAGGCTGAATTTTCAACACTTCGGGCCACTTCAGTTAAAAAATCAGGGTCTTCCGGTAGGGGGCTGTTTTCGTCATAAACACGATCCCCGCGTATGCCATAGATACCGATACCGCTTGCTTGTAGGAGGCGTGGGCTTTTTTCTGAAGTTTCTTTTTGGCGATTGCAATAGGCAATGAGTCTTTTAATCGCAGCCAGGCGGCTGTTTAGGATTTTTTCTTTTTTCTTTTTGCTCCACCATCCGCCGATATTTTCACCCGATAGATTGACAATGAGATCAATGGGCTCAGAATGCGTTTCAAGGTCGATCCAAGTCCAAAGTGTGATGGGTTCTTCAAATACAAATTTCATTTTTGCTTTGGAGCGACCTAAAACAATCACTTGATCCCCACGCAAAATAAATGCACGTGCCAGCGCTTTTCCAATAAAGCCCGTTGCCCCTGCAATTAATACTTTCACGCCTTTGTATTCTCCGATTCAGATCATGTGTTCATTTAATCGGAAATGTGTTTCAAATTCAAGCTGTGTATTCTCCTCTTCTTCTCTCTCAGCCGGTTTTTCTGATACGCTTGTGGAATGAAATTTTTATTAAAGAGAGATGCATGCATCAGTGGACCTTATTTTCTAGTTGGATAGCTGGTTTAAAGCAGATGTCCTGGAAGTCTGAGCGCACGCTCTTTTCCTTAAAAGCAAGTCTTGCAGCTTTATTGGCTTTGTGGATGGCTTGGTTATTTAAAATTCACAATCCTACTTGGGCTGCGTGGACGGCTTTTGCAGTGGTGCAGGTTTCTCGCGGTGCAACGATTCGCCATACGTTGGAGCGCATTTTAGCGACGCTGTTGGGGGTCACTTCTGCATGGGTTTTGCTTGGGGTTTTGAATACACCTACGCCTTTATTATTGAGCATATCGATTATCGCCTTGACGATTTGTTTATATTTTTCAGCAAAAAGTCAGGCTCCGTTTGTGTGGTTATATGGGCCCATTACTTTTTTATTAGTTTTGTTTAGCAGCCCGGGATTAATTTCCTCACCTATCGTTACTGAAACTGCGTATTATCGCGGTTTGGAAGTCACGATTGGTAGTTTATGTGCATTGCTCATTACGCTTTTATTTCAAAGTCCGTCCGCTGCCATCCGCTTGAATACGAATAATATTGAACTTTTCAAAAAACTTTCGGCGCTTCAAAATGCCTGCTTTGATTTGTATCGATTGAATCGGAAAGACCCTCATTTCAAAGTCAAAATGACAGAGATGCTTCAGTTGGCTGAAATACAAATGGCTTTACAGCGGTTTATTCCAAAAAAAAATCGTTGGACTTTAGGGGAAATTGCATTTATCGCTCAGGAAATGATGTTAAATTTATATGTGCAGTATCATCATCGGGCAGATCAAATTTTTCGCCATTTTTCGCTCCCGCTTGATGCATTACAAAAAGCCATTACGGAGACTTTTGAGGGATTGATTCAGGGGCGTTCCCCTTCATTTTTAGGATGGCAAGAAAATTTTTCCCAGTTAATGCGTGAAGCCGCCCTGTTTCGTGAACATCATGCGGCTGACTTTGCTGCAGAAGCGATTATGGAGTGGAATCAGTTTTTAGTGCGGCAAGAGGAATTTTTGATTCTGATGCAGAATTTTAATCAGGAAATGTGTGTGCAGCCCACCCGGCTGCCCTTTAAAACAGAGTTGGGTCATTTTTTTATTTTTGATCGTATTTATTGGGAATATGCATTTAAAGTAGCTTTGTTAGTTGTGCTCCTCCCCTTTATTGCGATTCACTTAGATTTGAGCGGGGTTGTCATTTTAAGTCTGGTGACCGCACTGTCTCTCCAATTTGATTTAACGGTCAGTCGTGCCCGAATTTTACAAATTGTGACAGGTTGTCTGATTGGGACGGGTGCTGCACTCGTCTTTATGCTCTTTAATTTTACCCATCTTCTGCCCTATTTGCTTGCGGTTGCGGGCTTTAGTTTTATTTTGGCTTATATTAAGTATGCGCCTGATCGTCTTAATCTGTCAGGCTTGTTCTCCGCCTATTTATTTTTTACAAATATTATGGAAGGCTTGGGTCCACTGGAAAGTGCAAAAAATGCAGTGCAGTTATTGCTGATTGCCTTAGGTGGCGCTTTATTTTTATTTATTTTCATTAGCTGGATTTGGCCGTTTTCGGATAAAAAAGTGGCGCAGCATTATCAAGCCCAGTTGGACTGGTATCGGGCGGTCATTCAATCCTTGCTGATTCAGTCTATCGATCAGCCTCATTTGTTTTTAAGGAGCGAGTTGAATGCTTTGCGTCAACAAATCAAATCGTTTTCAGGATTTCATTGGCGTGCTCCTCTTTTTGGTAAAAGAATGCAGGCGCTCGTCACTTTATGGTATCGGGATTATCATCTTTTGGCGGGAATTGTTTTATCTTTACAGGCGATTAATTTGAGAGAGAAAGATCCTCTCATTATTGAATTGACTAAGCGCGCGCTGTCTTTTAATCAAAGTGCCATGAGTTTGAGCGCACTGATTGAAGACCTAAGGGCTTATCAAGATCAATTACGTCAACGATTTTTAGCAGGAGATCGCTTGCCTTTTCTCGATTCAATTAAAATTATCCATTTATTAACCATGCTAAAGAGCCTGAGCGTGTGTCGCAATGATGTGTTGAAGACGGTGCATTAACATATTTTTCCAAGTTTATCGCAGTTTTTGCTAACGCCGGGTGCGAGAATTTTTCGAATTTTGCCATAAATAAATAAAACCTGCTTGGCATAATTGTAATTGAGGGCGGGCGTGTGCGAATGATAATTGCCGACAGCCTTAATGAGATTGGGTTCCATTTGGAGATTTTGACTGAGAATCCAAGTGCCAATCATGACATTTTGACAGGCATCGTATTGGAGGTCATATGCGCTGGCGCCTTTCTGTCTGGCGCGTTCCAGCCAGGTGCTATTAATTTGCATGACCCCATAATCGAAGGTGCCATTGTTGTTGGCCATTGCAATCCCGTTGCGTCCGCCTTCAACAAAAATAATGGCCATAATCAATTCTGCAGGGATTGCATAGGTTTCAGCTGCCTGATTAATGCAGGAAATCGGTACATCATGGAAAACAGGCATCGTCATTGTTGATCCAGCACGGCATTTGACTCATTTTACTTGATCCTGCCTCGCATATCCAGGATAATGCCAGGCATGAATTATGCAGACTATTTTGCTCAAAGTTTGAATGCCATTAAGGCGGAAAATCGGTATCGGATTTTTCGGCCTCTAGATCGTGATGCTCGCTTTCCTGAAACTTCCTGTGCAGGAAAGGAGATTATTTCCTGGTGCGGAGTCGATTATCTAGGCCTCACTCAAAATCCAGAGATCAAACAAGCCATGAGCGCTAGTATTCAGCGCTATGGAACGGGTGCGGGAGGGACGCGCAATATTGGGGGGACCCATTTCAAACATGTGGAGCTTGAAGCCCGCCTCGCAGAACTGCACCAGCAGGAGGCCGCGCTTTTATTTACTTCTGGCTATGTTGCCAATCAAACGACTCTTTCAACACTGGGTAAAATTCTACCCGATTTAGTGTATGTATCCGATGCTGAAAATCATATGTCCATTATCGAAGGCATTCGTGAAAGCCATGCGAAGCGCATTATTTTTGAACATAATCATGTTCAAGATTTAGAAAAAAAATTAGCTTCTTTTCCGCTTAATCAGCCTAAAATCATTGTATTTGAAACTGTTTATTCTATGAGTGGTGATTTTGCCCCCATTGCAGAGATTGTTTCTTTGGCAAAAAAATACAACGCACTGACTTATGCGGATGAAGTGCATGCACTGGGTGTGTATGGGCCTCAGGGAGGCGGATTGATTGAAGCATTAGGGCTATCGTCTCAGGTTGATATTGTTCAGGGGACTTTGGGCAAAGGGTTTGGTCTTTTAGGCGGCTATATCACGGCCTCAGCGGCTATTGTGGATAGTATTCGCCTCATGGGAAATGGCTTTATTTTTACCGTTTCCTTGCCACCCCATATTTGTGCGAGCGGTCTGTTTGTCTTGGACTATCTTAAAACGCATACTGAAATGCAGCGTTATCTCGCTGAATTGGTCTGCTATCTCAAATCAGGTCTTAAAAAAGCAGGCTTGCCAATGACAGACTCCTCCAGTCAAATAATCCCGATTTTAATTGGCGATGCGCTGCGTTGTCAGGCGATCACGGAGCGTTTGTTTTCAGAGCATCATATTTATGTGCAAGCGGTGAATTATCCCACGGTTCGGAAGGGTCAGGAACGTTTACGAATCTCCCCCACTGCGCTTCATACGTTTAAACAAGCGGATCAGCTATTGGATGCGCTGACGACTGTCTTTTGCCAGGAAGCGGTAAAACCATGCGTATAGCGTAAATCAACGGTACTGAGTTGTTGGCCTGCAGGCGTATTGGCTATTAAAACAGGATAGTCGGTTAGAAAATCAACGACACGATCTTGAAGGTGATCCTTGCCTAAAGTGATCCAAAATTGATGATTGATTTGCACGCTCCAGCCGCCGTTTTCAGCCAGACTTAAACCCGTTACAGTCAGATTTTCTTCTGCAAAAACGGGGGTAATGCTATTTGAAAATTCTAGCATTTGCTTTGCATACTGTACGTTTCCATTGAGTAAGGGGAGGTTTTGGGCGCCGGCTAGGTTATTGATCACAAAAGTCGAGCCATCGCTGGCCAATAAAGCGCCGCTTGGTAGGCGTGCAGCGGCTGATTTTTCACGTAAGATAATGCGTACTGTACCTGGATAAATACGCCAAAGGCTTGCACTTTCAACTCCTGGGAGACTTTTTAAAGCATTTTCAGCTTGAAATTCTGAAAATGAAAATAATCCTTTTCCAGCTAAAAAAGGATTAACGGTTTTTTGGATGGCTTGTTCATTCACATATTGATAGGTTCCGATTACTTTGACCTGTTTAATCGGTAAGGCATTGTTATAATCTAAATAAAAGAATAGCATGGTATAAGCAATCAGCAAAAACCCTATTAAAAACCCCATGACACAGAAAAAGCGTTTCCAGCTAAAATGAAAGGGTAAGAAGTGTTTCTTTTTTTTGGGTAGGGGTGTTTCAACCACTTCTGCGGATTCTTCGCTATCGGGTGGGAGTATTTCGTTTTCTTGTGTCATTTTTCAATAAATCCAGAGGGTTTTTCAGCACCGCCGGTAAACAAAAATTTTTCCATTTCATCTCGCAAAAATGTACGCGCCGAAATATCCATCAAATTAAAGCGATATTCATTGATTAAGGTCGTTTGATGGGCGAGCCATGCCTGCCATTTTTCCTGAGAAATTTCGGCTAAAATCCGCGCGCCTAAAGCGCCTGGATAAGGTTGGGATGTTAAAGCAGTGTGAATAGACATATCAGTTTCCTCCATCAGCATTATACGAGTTTCGAGTAAATCATGCTATAATGACCATTACTGTGATTACATTTGATACGTTGAAATATTCGAAGGTATTAATGGGTGCGGGATTTTCACAGCGTTAAGCTGAAGGCTAGGCTAGGCTAGGCTAGGCTAGGCAGAGGCTTTGGCTGCAGTGGTTGAAGATCAATTAGCAACGAAGCAGGTTTTGACCTTGCTTGAAAGCAAGATCCTAACTAAATTAGGCGGCTTAGTTTTAGTGTGTACCGTTGTTCTGGTGTTTAAACCAAACTAACCGCTCTTTAGATCTCTCCGCTACGCTACTTTAGTGTTTGAAACCTTGCATGAAAAGAGAGTCCGCTCAAAATGACATATAATTAAAATTTATATCGACTTATTTTATAAATGTATATATAATGTTTCCTCTATATTAATAATTATAACTAGAATATTTCTTGTTAGGGGAGGATCTTTGAGCTTTGAATCACCAGTAAAATCCAGTAAAACGCCACAGTTTCAGTATGTAAGCAGAATGATATCTTATGCAATAAAGCCTACTATGTTATCCATATTTTCCGAAGAGGCTTTAAATTTTACTGAGTTTAGATTTTACAGTTTTCTGGCTCAGTTTGGTGGTGGCTTATCTCGCCATACTGGACTGTGCGCTCACTTACTATCGCTACTTAATGCCTCTCCAGCTGGGTCATTAAGGGATTATTATCCAGAGTCATGGGAAGGTATACGTCCTTGTGATGAGTACTTAGATGTTCCCAAGGAACAGCGCCTTGATTTTTACATGAAAAAAACCATTTTTTTTTGCAGTCATATTGCTGAGCGCTCTTTGGCGCCAGTACAAAAACAGATTTTTGATGCATTGCTTTCAGAAATAACGCATATAGGAAACTGCATTCAGCGTGCCACCATTGCATCCGTTTTGTTAAAAAATTTCAATGACGATCTTACCATTGCTCTCGTCAAAATTCTTCCTACCAAAGATCGTTCTATTGCAGTTGAGCCGAGGGCGCTGACTGATTTGGGCTTAAGCGCACTCCCCAGCACCTTGCCTGATGGTGGTCATGCCTGGGTTGAAATAGGTACTAAAGACGGGTCCTCCTTTGTCTATGATCCCTGGCTTAATCCCACCGTAATTTATGGGGTGGTAGAGCATCAAGTTTTATTAAAAATTAGAGATTGTCATTTTGGACTCCTTAGGCGTGACGAGATAACAGAAGATTTTTGTATGCAATTTAATATTGCCAAAAAAATGATGCAGCATAACTCTCCTGGTCTTATTGGATTGTTTTCTGATCCTAAAATGCCTTTTGAAACATTTCAATCGAGCCTATCTGTATTAAGTCAAAAACAAAGTAAAATTCGGCCATTTTCAGGTTCAGCAGGATTTTTAGCGGCATGCGCATTAGGAAACTGGGCAGCAGCGATGACTCTTTTATTGAGTGGTGTAGATCCTGATTATAAAGATCTTAAGCAAAGAGGAGCCTCCCATTATGTTGCGATGAGGCGTGGCGTAACTGGATTGTTTCTGGAAGTGTATGAATATCATTATGGTCATGCGCCTACAGATATTGATATAAAAAAATGCATGGAAGGTCGAGCTTTTGTTTTGAAGCAGCTGCTTTATTTAGATGTAAGTTTTTCCATAGAAAATGTGACTGGCAATTCAGCAGAAAGTTTAATTTTCGCACAGAAAACAAAATTCAGTGCTCCAGGCGAAGAGAAAGATTGTGCTTATTTTACAGCGTTTGAGGCAGGGCTTCAGGACTGTAGAGCACGTCTAGAAGTCGTTAAAAGCAGAGAAATAGATGAAGCGAGCGCGGGCGCTGGATCTTCTGCTTTGCGCTGCAGTTTTTTGGAACAGTTTGGCTTAAATCATCCTGGCGCTACATTTCCAAAAGCATTAGATTTAGATTAAAAGCCGTGTATCTTTTATGTGCTTAATCTATATTCTGCATCCGTTCATAATTATTGAGGCGTTGCTTTTGAATCTGTCCAGATTTTACTGCGGCTAGAATCGCACAGCCGGGATCGTCTTTATGACTGCAATTGCGATAGCGGCAGTGGCCTAGATAGGGCCAGAAATCTCGAAATCCCTGGGCTAAGTTGGGTTGCTGATTTTTAGGAAGTTTAAATTCACGAATGCCGGGAATGTCAATCAAGTGGCCGCCGTTTTGTAAATGATAAAGCCGGCTGACGGAGGTGGTGTGTTGCCCTTTTTGATTGGATTCTGAGATGCAGCTGGTTTTGGTGGTATTTTCTCCCAGAAGCGTGTTGATGAGGGAGGATTTTCCAACGCCTGAAACGCCCATCAGTAAACTGGTTTCCCTTGCTAAATGCTTGTTTAACTCTGGAATATGAGTATGATTGAGTGCGGAAATCATCAAAATTTCATAGCCCACTTTTTCATAAAAAGATTTGAATGCTAAGATTTCAGGATGTTTAGGTAGCAGATCTGCCTTATTAATTAAGATGAGTGCTTTCAGATGTGCAAGCTCTGTCCCCGCCAGATATTGGTCGATATAATATTCATGAGGGGGTGGAATGGGCGCCGCCATAATCACGATTTGCGTTAGATTCGCCGCCATTTCTTTGATGGGGTGATAGCGGTCAGAGCGCGCAATCAGGCTTTTGCGAGGCAAGCGTTTTTGAATAATACCTTGCCCTGTTTGCGGATCAATTGCAAAATCGACGTAATCGCCGATGACCAGCGTGTCTAGATTTTTTCGGGCAAAACAAGTATGGATTTGTCCATCCCTTTCAACTTCTAAGGTTTGACCGTATTCGCGGATAATTTGTCCTGACAAAATTTTTTCCCTACATCTATTAAACAGGATTTGCTTAAAAATTCTTTTCCTAAAAGCATGCGAAAATTTAACTCTGAGCGATCGGTCAGGGTGAGCTCGGTGACAAAATCATGGGGGCCCAGGATGATTTTTGTTTCAATCACATAGCGGCGTTCGTGTTGCCCATTGGAGCTTCTGACGATGCGGTAATCAATAGTCGGTGCGGTGCAGGCCAGGGGGGTGCTTTCATCAAACTGAACTGGATGTGTAACAAAGCGGACGTGAACATGGCCGTGATAGAGAAAAGGTTCGATTTCTACAGCGTGAATACAGGAGGTGTCCGCACCGGTGTCGACTTTTGCGACAATTCGGGAGATGTTAAACTCAGGAAGTGCACAATGCTCCTTCCAGCCCACCAAAATTTTAGGTTTTTTCATTAGCCTTCAAATTTACGATGCGAGGTGCGATTGCCCGCGTGGTTTTGTTCAATATAGCGAATAATCAGGTCAGCAATGTCTTTTTTAGTGGTGCCTTCAATGCCCTCTAAGCCGGGAGAGGAATTGACTTCCATAACTAAAGGTCCACGGCTTGAACGAAGTAAGTCGACACCCGCGAGATGTAAGCCCATAATTTTAGCGGCCTGAATGGCGGTTTCGCGTTCCTGTTTTGTGATTTTAATGGCCACACCCTGACCGCCGCGATGGATGTTGGAGCGAAACTCCCCAGCCGGTGCTTGACGTTTCATTGCAGCGACTACTTTATTGCCGATGACAAAACAGCGTAAATCCGCACCGTTGGATTCCTTGATATATTCTTGAATCAGAAAGTTAACCTTGAGGCCGTAAAAGGCTTCAATCACACTTTCTGCGGCTTTTCGGGTTTCGGCTAAGACGACGCCAATGCCTTGTGTCCCTTCCAGCAATTTAATAATTAAGGGTGCGCCACCGACCATTTTGATGAGGTCTTTTAATTCATTTCCACCATGGGCAAATACGGTGATCGGCAAGCCCACTCCTTTTCGGGCTAAAAGCTGTAAGGCACGGAGTTTATCGCGCGAACGGGTGATTGCGATGGATGAGTTAATGGAATAGATGTTGGTGGTTTCAAACTGACGCAGTACCGAACAGCCATAAAAAGTATTGGAGGCCCCAATGCGCGGAATAATCGCATCATAAACGGGTAACTGTTTGCCTTTATAAAAGAGTGCAGAGTCCTTCGAATTAATATTCATATAACAATGCAGGTAATTGATGATGTCGACAGTATGGCCGCGTGCCTGACCTGCTTCGATCAGGCGCTTGGTTGAGTAAGCATCTGGAGCGCGGGATAAAATACCAATGCGCATCGCGCTACTCCTTTTATTTATTGTTCACGTTTTGTATATTTTGCATAACGACCGTAGGATTGTCCATAGGAAGAGGTCTGTTCGAGGTTTTTTTTTGCAAAATTAAATAAGCTGCCATTGATCTTCACCCCATCATTGTAGAAACGACGAACAGCGACTTTGATTTCATCCGCTTTGAGTTGGTTTCCTGGAATTACAATGTAGTTGATTCCGGCTTGTTGCGCAATCACACTGGCATCGTTTACGGCAAGAATGGGTGGGGCATCGATGATCACGACGTCATATTGAGTGGCGACGTGCTGAATGATTTCAGCAAAACGATCGCTCAACAGTAATTCAGAAGGATTATGTGGAAAAATACCCGTACTCATAAAGTCAAGATTTTCGATTGAAGTCCGGCGAATGATTTTTTCAAGTGGATAAATATTTTCGAGTGCCTCGCTTAGGCCGGGAGAATGTGAGAGTTTGAAGTATTGATTGAGATAACCCCGTCGCATGTCTGCATCGATCAAGAGGACGCGCTTTGCGCTTTCAGACAAAACAACGGCTAGATTAATAGAAATAAAGGATTTTCCGGTTTTTGGCACAATGCCGCCTATTGAAACAACATTTGTTTTATTCTTTTTCATTGTGAAGAGCAGATTGGTTCGTAAGCTGCGAATGGATTCAATAGAGAGATCATCAGCATTACTTTTAGCCAGAATGGGAATCGCTTTTATTTTTTTTGCATCAAAGTTTTTTTTGCCTTTGGCTTGTTCTTTGCTGAAGGGGATGATCGCCAGCGTATGGATGCCAAGCTCTTTTTCACTCCAGTAAGGGTCGCTAATTCTGCCTCCGAGTAAGTGGAAGCTGAGCACAATGAGGGAGCCGATAATGAGGCCGAGAAGCAAAGACGCAAGCAGAATTAAGAGGCTGTGTGCAGGCATCGGCTCATCAGGAATTTGTGCATCATTTAAAATGGTAACTTGGCTCGTTATCTCAGTTTTTGTCAAAAGTGTTTGCTGATATTTATTCAATAACAAGATATAAATGGAGTTTTGCACTTTTACATTTCTCATCAAATCAATGGCTTGCTGATCTTTCATTGGCAGGTCAGCGAGTTCGTTTTGGATTTTTAATTTTTGGAGCGTCAGCAAGTGTTGTTTGAGATTAATATTTTGGATAATCGGATCTTTTTCAGTATAAGTCTGTAAAAGCGTTGCTTGATTCATTTCATTCAAGGTGATTTGATTATCAATTTGTGTAATTTGAGTCAGGAGCATTCTTGACTGTTCGCTTAAATTTAAAACACCCGACTTGGCTTGATAGAGATTCAAAGCACTTTCTGAAGCGCTTAGATTTCTTTGCGCAATGGGAAGTTGTTTTTGAATAAAGTCCAGTAATTTCTGATTTTTAGAAGCTTGTTGTTTGCTGTTCTGATTTGCCGTAAGCTGGATAATTGCATTAATCATTGTTTTCGCTGCGGTAGGATTGGTGCTATTAACGCTTAATTGAATCAGCCCGGTTTCCCCAGCCCCTAATTGGCCCCCTGTGCTACTAGGTGGAGAGAGTTCCATTGTTTTTAATGCATTGCGCATGTTTAATAATACATCGGTTTCTGAACGCTTTTCAACATAGAATGGCGTCCCTGAGCGGGCACTCAGATCGGTCACTAAAATGCTTACATTTTCAGTGCTGTTCAATTCAATTTGTCCCACTTTTCCATTTAAAATAAAGCGGCCATCTGGAGAAAATAATACATAATGACCTGAATTTTTTGCAATCAAAGTATATTCTTGCATCCTGTCATCGAAGGGAGGGGAGAAGAAAGCGACTTTAATTTTTTCACCACCCCAGGCGTAGTGAGACAAGCCGAATTTTACAGGTGCAGGTCCAAAGCCTTGATATTGATTGGCTAAATAGGCACCTATGATCGGTAAAAATTTGGGTTGAACTAAAATGTCTAAGCCTAATTCATGCATGACAGGCTGTAGGATGTAGTCTGAATTAATCAAAGTCATTTCAATATCGGCTTGACTGGCGTTGCCTCCGCCAAAAGAAGCCCCCCCCCCTAGCGCTGCCATACTTGAAAATGCAGAGCCACCATTATTTTGGCTGCTGACTTGGATGAGCGCTGAGGTTTGATAAATCGGTAACTTGAGTGTTACAAAAAGACTGCTACAGATCAGGAAAACGAGCATGACTAAAGCAATGAGCCCTTTATGAATCCATAAGATTTGGGCAAGCTCAGTGAGATCAATCGTTTTCATTTCTGGATTTTGATTTTTTTGATTTTGAGCGTGTAAGTCCATTTTAAAATCCCATTGTTTAATTGCTGCCTCTAATGACCGAGTCGGTAAACCAAATTGTTTGAATACCTGGTAAAATTTGATTCAAAACACGATTGAAGTTGGCAATACCCGCCGTCGAGACATAGACAATATCGTTGTTAATGAGGGGGAAATTCTCTGCATAAAGCATGGATGCTGGAGATTCCATGCTCAGCCAATAAACCGAAGGATGCGTAAGCGAGCTTTCACGAATCACATAAATCAAGCGGGTGTTGGCTGTGGATAAATTCATGCCCCCTGCCTGAGACATTGCAGTTGCAAGCGTCATGGGCGTGCCGGTAATCGGAAGCGCCATCATTGAAGAGGTCGTCATTCCACCGGTTGTGTTTGTGTTTCCCCCATTGATTTCACCTAAAATAAATACCTGTTGGCTGGCAAAAGAACTGACGGTCGTGCGAACTTGGGGGGCTCGGATATAAACAGATAATTTTTGGGCCAGGAGTTTGTCCGTTTGATCCTCGGTGAGATTTGCCACATGGACATTGCCCAAGATCGGAATAAAAACATCGCCATCGCTATTGACAAAGTAGCCGCCCGTTGGTGTGCTTGCAGCGTTTCCAGATGACTTGAGAGCGGGGTTTACTAAAGTTATTGTACTAGTCGTATTGGTGAGGGGGGCGGGTGTGATCGTATCAGTATCATTTCCTGTTAAAGAAACAGACACTCCTGTTTTAGACCAGGTTGCAATATTTAAGGTGTCTCCAGCCCCAATGTGATAGGAGTAGGGTGATAAATCAGGCGAAACTTGTTTGATCAATGCGGGGGTGATCGGAATGATAAGGGGCGTGATAGGATTAGGGGGGGGGGTGTTATAAGCGGGTGAGTTTTGCAGGGACATGCCTGGCAAAATTGCGCCACAGCCCATCAGGGAGAGGGTTCCGAAAAATATCGTGATCGGTTTGATTATTTTAAGAAATTTCATACAGCCTCAGTAAAATTTTTGCTAGAGTATTATAGTGATTTTAATTTTAAACCGCAATCGGCGCTTTGATACTGGGGTGCGCTTCATAATTTTCAATTAAAAAGTCTTCATAGCGATACTCAAAAAGGGAGTTTGGTTTTCGCAGGATTTTGAGCTGTGGCAATGGAAATGGGGTTCGTGAGAGCTGTAAATGGGCCTGTTCCAGGTGATTGCTATAAAGATGGATATCGCCGCCTGTCCAAATAAATTCATGCGGAATCAGATCGCATTGTTGCGCAATCATGTGTATCAACAGTGAATAGGAGGCGATATTAAAGGGCAATCCTAAAAATACATCACAACTGCGTTGATAAAGTTGGCAAGAAAGTTTTTGACCCGATACGTAAAATTGAAATAGTGCATGGCAAGGTGGTAAGGCCATTTGGCTCACTTCGCCGGGATTCCAAGCCACCACTAAAAGCCGGCGGCTATTGGGATTGGCTTTGATTTGGGTGATGAGATTGGAGATTTGATCAATCACTTCGCCACTTTTTGTTTCCCAGCGCCGCCATTGCTTCCCATAGACGGGGCCCAGCTCGCCGTTTTCATCCGCCCATTCATCCCAGATTCGTACGCCATTTTCTTTTAAATAGGCAATATTGGTATGGCCACTTAAAAACCACAGTAGCTCGTGAATAATCGATTTAAGATGCAGTTTTTTGGTGGTCACAAGCGGAAAGCCTGCTTGCAAATTAAAGCGTAGTTGGCGACCGAAAACGCTATAGATTCCAATTCCTGTTCGGTCCGCCTTCAATTCACCTTGATCTAAAATATCTTGCATTAAGTCTAGATATTGCTTCATAAGTTTAGCTCACATGATGATGTTTTTTGGCCATTTTTTTGTGATAACGGCTCATCACCCACCATTGTTGCAGGACGCTTAAGCAGTTATTGACCAACCAATATAAAACCAATCCAGCCGGAAAGCCTAGAAACATCACCGTAAATACGAGAGGCAGGAACATCATGATTTTCGCTTGCATGGGATCTGGCGGAGCAGGATTTAAACGCTGTTGCACAAACATCGATAATCCCATCAAGACAGGAAGAATATAGAATGGATCGTGAATGGAAAGATCATGAATCCATAAAATGAAAGGAGCCTGGCGCAGTTCAACACTTTCCATCAAAACCCAGTACAGTGCAATAAAGACAGGGATTTGAACGATAATAGGCAGGCAGCCTCCCAGAGGGTTGACCTTTTCTTTGCGATACAATTCCATGGTCGCGGTGCCTAATTTTTGGCGATCATCCCCCACTTTTTCACGCAATGCTTTGATCTTAGGTTGAAGCTCACGCATTTTTGCCATGGATAGATAACTTTTTGCTGAAAGAGGGAAGAAAATCAGTTTAATCAAACAGGTGATTAAAATAATCGTGAGTCCCCAGTTGCTGACATAAGAATGAATCCACTGCATGACGGCAAAAATCGGACCGGAGATAAACCACAACCAGCCATAATCAATCGTTTTAGATAGATAGGGGGCCATAACGCCTAATTGGCTTGCAATCGCAGGCCCTAAGTAAATCCCGGCACCCGTCGTCACGCTTGCACCCGGGTTGACACTAACGGTTGGATTGGCAAGGCCGATACTGTATAAGTTTTGATTGACCGCACTGAATTGGGTAATCGTTGTATTGGGAGCAGGGATAAAGGCGGTGATAAAATAATGTTGCAACATGGCAACCCAGCCTGATGAAACAGTTTGGGATAGATTATTCTCAGCCATGCTCGTAAACTTTATTTTTTGATAATGATCATTTGGGGAGGAAATCGCAGCACCGGTGTAATTGGTATAGCTATTCAGCATGCTGGATTCAGAAGGCGGGATGTTACGTGTTAATTCACCGTAGAATCGCCCGTTCCAAACTGTTTTTCCTTGATTATTAATGGTATAAGCAACGTTGACGGTGTATACATCGGGGAAAAAAGTATACGATTTGGTGAGGGTCAATCCTTGATGATTGGTCCAGGTTAGGTTTACAGTGAGTTGGCGTTGTTCACCCAGATTATAGGAAGGGGTGGGGCTTGAAAAAGTGAGGTTTGCAGGCAGGCTGTTATCGCCCGTCACAAGCCCACTTTCAATTATATAATACAATGAGTTAGGGTCTTGATTGAGCAGTAGGAAAGGCTGGTTTGAGTTCAATGATTCTTTATATTGACTTAAAGCAGCATAGACAATATTGCCGCCCACAGGATCAATTTTAATTTGCATTAAAGGCGTCTGTACAGAGATTAAGTTGGAAGGCATCGGTGAAGTGTTGATTCCCAGTGGATTGGCGCTGCTGGTTGAGGTGACAGGCAGGGTCACATTGCCTGGAAGTGTTGCGGTGCCGTTATTGCTCGTGGCTGTCGCAGTGGTTTGCGTGGCAATAGGCGCAGGTGGCGGAGCATTAATGGCCTGCCATTTCATGAATAAAGTGCCAGCAGCAAGAAAAAGTGCTACATACAAGGCAGTGCGGATATTTTTTAAGCTTAAGAGGTCTTTCATACGATTCAAATTCCCAAATTATGATTTGCGGGGCGGGACTTCATCGATCCCACCAGCGTGCCAAGGCTGGCATTTTAGCAGACGTTTAACAATAAGCCAAATCGCATAAGGGGGAGCATATCTTTTTAAAGCATCAAGCGCATATTGACTACAGCTGGGATAGAAGCGGCAGCGTGGCATGAGGAGAAGGCCGATTGTCCACCGATAAATGATGACCAGGCTTCGGAGAGTTTTGCTTAGCATAGGGAGTGAAGGGTCTGATCTAAGTCTTGACGTAAATCAGCAGCAGAGACGGGTTTTACATCGCGTTTCGCTAAAATTAAAATTTGTTTGCCTGCTAAATGATGTTGCTGGAGACGATACGCCTCGCGAATGACGCGTTTAACCAGATTGCGTTTAACATTAGTGCCTGTGGCTTTTTTGCCTACGACAAGGCCAAATCGTTTGAAATCTGGCTGTTCAGGCGTGTAATAATAGACAATAAAAAAAGAGCCGTGCTTCTTGCGTCCCATTTTAAAGAGGGCGCTGAAGTCGGCTTTTTTGAATAATAAACTTTTCAGAAACGTAAAGCGCAAAACAAACCGCCTTAGATTGCGAGGCGTGTTCTACCTTTGGCACGACGACGGGACAAAATTGCACGACCATTTTTCGTCGCCATCCGTTCACGGAAGCCATGTTTACGCTTTTTTACCAAATTGTTTGGTTGGAAGGTTCTTTTCATAATTTACACCTTAATGTCATCAAGAGGACGCTATCTTACCGAAATCCAAATGCTTTTGCAAGCGATAAATGAAAACGTTGTCCCAGGCCTTTTTTCTGTTCATGGTGAATTTGAAATAGCGCCCGTCCCGCATGAAAAGCGTCTAGGATATACGCATCGCTCGTTTTGAGTTCATCGACAAGCGATAAACGCAGGGCTTCTTCGCCTAACCAATGGTCGCCTGTTGCAATTTCATCGAGATTGACTTGCGGGCGTGCACGGCGAATAAACTGTTTGAACTGATCATGAATCCCCTCAAGTTGTTCTTTCATTTTTTCACGACCTGCTTCCGTATTTTCGCCAAATAAGCTGAGCGTTCGTTTGTGTTCACCTGCGGTGACTTGTTCAAAGTCTACGCCTTTTTCTTTCAAAAATCGGTTAAAATTGGGTAGTTGCGCCACCACGCCAATCGAACCGATAATGGCGAAGGGGGCCGCTAATAATTGATCTGCGACAACCGCCATTAGATAGCCTCCGCTGGCGGCGATTTTATCGACTGAAACCGTGAGCTTCAAGCCTTTCTCTTTGAGGCGTAAAAGTTGCGAGGCTGCATAGCCATAGCCATGGACTACGCCGCCAGGACTTTCAATTTTAACTAAGACTTCATCGCCAGGCTCTGCGATTTCGACAATTGCAGTGACTTCTTTAGCTAAGCTATCCGCGCCGCTTGCTTGTAAGTCGCCTTCAAAATTTAAAATATAAAGCTTAGGAAGTTTTTCTGCATTTTTAGTTTGTTTTTGAAGTGTTTTAAGGGCTTTCTTTTTTAGTTTAAATGCTTTTTTGTCTATGGTTTCTTTCCATAGTGCCAGATTTTGTTCCGCCAGATTCTCACTGATCTGTTTGAGTGTGAGCTGGCCTTCTTTGAGGCGTTGTTTTGCTTTGCCCAGTGCGCCAAGCATCATCAGAAAAAAAGCCCCAACGAGAAGCAAGAACGTCAATAATTTCAGGCCAAATAAGCCCCATAATGCAAGCCAGCTCATGTTTATTGACCTCCGTGTTTTCGATGGCAACAGCGCGGCAACATTCTTTGTAAAATGCCATCTTTATCAATGAAGTAATGTTTCATTGCGCCTAAAAAATGCAAGCCAATCAAGACTAAAATAATAATGGCCAGTGTTTCATGAATTTTTTCACAAAGCTCACCTAAAAAATGATTGAGTGGAATGCCTGGAAAAGAAATCATCCAAGTCCCAATAGAAGGAAAATGGCCCTTCGCTGTGGCCATGATCCAGCCAGAAAGGGGCATCGCAAGCAAGGCCAGATACAATAAGCCTTGCACACTATGCGAGGCTATTTTTTCAAATCGCGTGACATGGGGGGGGAGCTCAGGTGTGGGGTTGCATAAACGCCAGACGATTCTGAATACCATTAATGCAAGAATGCTGAGTCCCATCAATTTATGCGTATTCATCGAAAACAACCCAAAATAGCCCGATAAAAACATGAGAAGGACTAATAAAACAATAAGCCAATGAAAAAGTTTGGTGACACTGCCGTAGCGATAATTTGTATTTTTAAGCATGGGCTGGAACCTCGCAGATGACTTGGAGTTGATTGATTTTGGCAAAATTTTCGATTTCTTCATAAATCGCAGGATATTGAGCTTTGAGCTCAATGGCCACCCGCAATGACTTGGTTCCATCGATTAAGAGGGGCATAAGAAGCGGTGAATAAACAACCCGTCGATTACGTAGTGCGGATAAAGTCCCTCCAAGACGCTCAGCCCAATCGCTGGGTTGAAATTTTTTGCCGTCGAGGGTTTCTCCTACAATCACAAAATCCCCTTCACATAAAATGGTCATAAAAGCCTTAACACTAGATTTATCTACCAGTATACTGCATAATGGTCAGTCTTGAAAACCACTTTTAGTGATGATGGCTGATCCAGACAACAATGGGGCGATTCGAAAACGCGGAATTTATCTGCTGCCTAATTTATTTACGACCGGGAGCCTTTTTGCAGGGTTTTACTCGATTATTGCGGGGATGAATCAAGACTTTATTGCGGCCTCGATTGCCATTTTTATTGCGTTGATTTTTGATGGATTGGATGGACGTGTTGCGCGGCTGATCAATGCGCAAAGTGCCTTTGGTGCCCAATATGATTCGCTTGCGGATATGCTTTCTTTTGGTGTAGCACCGGCTTTGCTTGCATATAATTGGAATAGTTTGTATCTGGACCCCATTGGTTGGTCTAAATTGGCTTGGCTGTCTGCCTTTATTTTTTCAGCCTGTGTTGCCTTACGTTTGGCGCGATTTAATGTGCAATTAGAATCCCCCGTCAATAGCAAAAAAGCCAAGCGCTATTTTTATGGCGTGCCTTGTCCTGCGGCGGCGGTTTTAGTGGCTAGTTTGATCTGGGTTGCTAATTTGCATGGCTATGAAGGCTTAGGTTATAGCATTGCTTTAGTGATCATTATGCTTTTTGCATCGTATCTTATGGTCAGCAATATTTATTTTCGCAGTTTTAAAGACATTGACCTCAAAAAAAATATCCGCTTTACCTATCTCGTTCTCTTTATTTTTATTTTGGCTGGCATTGTCTTGCGTCCCGCTGAAGCATTGTGCATTATTTTTGCGCTGTTTTTGCTTTCTGGCCCAGTGGGGACTCTCATTTTAATATTAAGAAAAAAAACACATGGTGGATGATCGCGCCATTTTACACGCATTAGATTTGCCGCTTTTTATCCTGCGTCAACTTGAAGCCGTTGTGCCGATGCATCGTTTTATCGTTTTAGTCGAAGAAGTTCAGGCTGTGTTTGATGTCGGACATCAAGCGCAATTACAAAAAATAATGGCCTATCTCAATCAAACCGACTATGTTTTGCTTTTTGCAGATTCTGATTTAAATTGCAAAGCACCTATTTTGCTACATTTTGGTGCGTTAGCCTCCTATCCACAAGCGAATCAAATAGTTAAAACGCACAGTATCAGCACTATGCTTGCTGAACCCGCTTCCAAAAAACAGGTGCTTCATGATTTGCAAAGCCTTAAATCTGGGTGATCTTCCTGCCCTGACCGCAGTATTAGCGCAGTATCCTGAATTAAATTGGACGCCCGCCCTCTTGCGAGATTCTCTCAAAGCCTCACAAAATAAAGCATTGGGCTTGTTTAAAGGGCAGCGCTTGATCAGCTTTGTTTTATTTCAAACCGTCTTCAATGAGGCAGAGCTATTGTTAATTGCAACAGAAGGCAGTTTTCTGAAAACAGGCTGTGCGACACAATTATTGTCCGAGCTCTCTACTCAATTTGAACGTATTTTTTTAGAAGTGCGTGTCAGCAATCAAGCGGCACGTCGATTATATGAAAAATTAGGCTTTCAAGTTCAGGGGCTGCGAAAAAATTATTACGCAGCCCCGCTTGAAGATGCCGTTCAATATCTTATAAAAAATAAATAAATATTGACACACAGTCTTTTTTTAAATATTATAGAGCCTCTTGCAATATTCAGCAAGTGAGCGAATTTATTAATTCAGGGAAAGTAAAAATAATCAAAAAAGAGGGCTGAACACGGCATAATTGCTGACTTTGTGGTATAATTAGTTTGCGAAAACAATTTACCTAAGGAGGTCAGCATG